>CAZJUJ010000049.1:0-20673 GCA_964549135.1 uncultured Oscillospiraceae bacterium
CCCGAAAACCAGCTCTGGATGTTTCATGGAGGGATAGAACCATGCTGAATGCCAGTGAAGCAGCAAAGAGCAAGTAGTAGGGAAAAAACAGCAACACCCTCACCAGACGCGAAAGCGTTGCTGCTCATTCTAACCAGGTTGGATGCCGGTGAAACAACAGAAAACAAGCAATAAAGAACAAAACAGCAATGCCCTCACCAAACGTGAACGCATTGCTGTTGCTTTTCAATTTGCCATTTCTTTTTGCTGATCTGGCATTCAATTTGGCAGGATTCACCCATGTTCCATCCAGAGCCGGTTTTCGGGAGGGTGCGGGAGGGTGCTTTTGACGCAAAAGCATCCTCCCGCAATATTTTTCCCCGTCCCCGTCGTTCCTCCCGGCCTCAGCCGACAATTTCGTCGATGAGGGCCAGTTCTTCGGCGGTGAAATCCGGGCTGTTCAGGGCGGCGACGTTTTCCACGATCTGTTCAGGGCGGCTTGCGCCGATGAGTGCGGAGGTAACCACGCCATCCCGCAGCACCCATTTCAGCGCCATCTGCGCCAGCTTTTCCCCGCGCTTCTGGGCCAGATCATTCAGCCGGGCGATCTTCTGCAGCTTTTCCTCGGTAATGGAGGCAGGCTTGAGATACCGCGGGTCATGGGCGGCCCGGGAATCGGCGGGGATGCCATTCAAATATTTGCCGGTCAGCAGGCCATTCTGCAGCGGGGCAAAGCAGATGCAGCCCACGCCCTCCCGGCGCAGCACATCGGTCAGGCTGCCCACGCCCTCCATGGGCTTTTCAATGTGCCGGTTCAGCATGGAATAGCTGGGCTGATGGATGAGCAGATGCGTGCCAAGAGAGCCCAGCATCTTCACCATTTCCGCCGTCTGCTGAGCGTTGTAATTGGAAACGCCCACATACAGCGCCCGTCCGCTGCGCAGAATCTGCTCCAGCGCGCCGGCAGTTTCCTCCATCGGCGTTTCGGGGTCGGGCCGATGATGATAGAAAATATCCACATAATCCACATGCATCCGCTTGAGGGATTGATCCAGACTGGCGATGAGATACTTGCGGCTGCCGAAATCGCCATAGGGGCCCTTCCACATATCATAGCCCGCCTTGGTGGAAAGGATCAATTCATCCCGATAGGGCTTCCAATCCCGCTGCATATGCATGCCGAAATTGCGCTCGGCCTCTCCATAGGGCGGGCCGTAATTATTGGCCAGATCAAAATGTGTAATGCCGTTGTCAAAGGCGGTGCGCAGCATGCTCTGCTGCACGCCGAAGGGCGTGATATTGCCAAAGTTATGCCACAGGCCCAGGGAAATGGCGGGCAGCTTCAGGCCGCTTTTTCCGCAGCGGCGATACTGCATGGCGTCATACCGGCTCTCGTTTGCAATGTATTCCATTCTGTTTCCTCCTTTTAATAATGCTTCATTTCGTCCATGGCTTCCGCCACCCACTGCATGCGCTGCACATCAATCCCGGCAGGCAGGGTGCAATCCGCCCCCAGCATGATGCCCGTGCTTCCGTTTTTCCGCACCAGCTCCCGGGCATAGGCCTTGATTTCCTCCCTGGTGCCGTTTACCATCAGGCCGCCCGGCCGGTTATCAAAGCCGCCCAGCACGCATTTGCCGCCGAAAAACTGCTTGCCCTGGCCCAGATCCATGTTTTCAATGAAGCAGGCCCAGTTGACGGCCTTGGCGGGATAATCCTGCCATACCTCCAGATGATTGGGGATGCCCGCCCAGCCGCAGCAGTGCAGCACGTTCAGATCGGAATAGCGATTGGCCGCTTCCAATACCTTGCGATCAGAGGGCGCAATCAGCCTGCGGTATTCCTCCGGCGTGAAGCGGTTCTTTTCGCCGCCCTGCACGCAGTAATACACCCCGTCTATGCCCGCCTCGGTGATTAGCAGCCTGCACAGCAGCGATGCATCCTCCGCAATCACATCCAGCGCATAGGCAATGGCCTCCGGATTCTTGGCAAGATGCGCCATCACCAATTCATCCGATGTGCCAAAGCGAATGGAGGAAAAGGGCGCAAATACATTATACAGCACCAGGCAATCGCTGGTCAGCCCGGCCTTGACCGCCTTGGCCCGCTCCACCTGCCCGCGGATGAAATCGCTTTCCGGGCCCAGGGGCTTCATCCGGAACCAATCCTCCGGCTCCTTTGCCGCCTTGGCCACCGGATTGGGATAATCAAAATAGCCATCGCACATCAGCTTGGCAATATCCATATCCACATGATTATAATAGGAAAGATGGGCGTCGATGCACGGCTGGCCCAGCTGCTCCTCTCCCTGGAAATGGAACCAGAAGCCCACCGGCGGCCGATCCACCGGCTGATGATTCATGGCAGCAATTACACGCTCCCGCTTGTTCATGCTCTCCCTCCCTGTTGTTTTTATTGCAAGTATAATCATTATATCATACAGAAATACAATTGCAACAGCTGAAAGCAGAAAATACATTGCAAATATTTCTTCATTTCCCGGCGGGCGGGAAAGCAAAATTCCCCCCTGCATGCAGCCCATGCGGGGGGGAACCTGCGGCTGAATTTATTTCTCCAGCCGATAGGGAATATAGGTGGTATGTGGCGGCTCCTGACCGTTTATTCTTTCAAGCAGCTCCTGGCAGGCGGCGCTGCCCATCAGCAGCTGATCCTGCGCCACATACATCAGCTCGCAGGGCGTCTTAAAGGAATCCTTCGGCCCGTCAAATGAGGCAATTGTGCGCACATTGGAGCCCGCAATGGCCTCAAGCAGCACATCGGCCACCCGGGAGGACATGGCCACCAGTGCGGTAACCTCGGGATTTTCCTGCAGAAATTCCCGGATCAGGGCGATATTGCGCCCCCGCTCCTCCTGACCGGGGGAAAACACATCCTCCCTTTCCAGCAGAATCCGCTTGTTCCCGCAGCGCAGATCATGCATCAGGCAGCTTTCCATAAAGCCGTTCATCCGCTCCTCGGCGCTGCTGGTGGTGTAGGATTCCTCAAACATGACGATGGCCATATGCTCATGCCCCCGGCGGATTAATTCATCCGTCATTTCCATGGAGGCAATATGATGATCCGTTCCCACATAGGGAATGGCCAGCCCCTTGAGCCTGCGATCCATAAAGATCATGGGAAAGCCGGAAAGGGAAAGCTTGATGACGGAAGCGCTGTATACCTCATTGTATACGCACATCATCACAATGCCCCGGACGCCCGCTGCAATCAATTCCTGAATGCAGGCCTCCTCCCTTTCCTCCCGGCCATAGCTGAATTTGATGATGGCAGAATAGCCCATTTCCGCGCATTTCTGCTCGATGCCCAGCAGCACATCGCCGCCAAAGCAGCCGGATAGCCCCTCCATCACCACGCCAATCAGCCGCGTTTCCTCCGCCCGGCTCCTTTCCATGGATGCGGGCACCCCGGCGGCTCTTTCCTCCGCCGGGCCGCAGGCCTGCACAAAGGTACCCTTGCCGGGGAAGCGCTTGATGTAGCCCTCGGTTACCAATTGCTCCAGGGCATGGCGGCTGGTAATGCGGCTGACGCCGTTTTCCTCGGATATTTCCTTTTCGCTGGGGATTCTGCTGCCGACCGCATATTCCCCGCTTTCGATTTTTGCACGCAGCTTTCGATATAATTCCAGATACAGCGGCGTTTTCTGTGGTGTCTCAAATATATTCAAGGCGTCCTCCTGAATCATCTTATTTGTTCTCTTTTATTGTATCATTTTTGCAATGTAAATGCAATCAAAAGAGCAAAGGAAAAATTTGTTCACATTTCCCCATCGAATCCGTCCTTTTCCGCCCCATAAAATACTGTTTGTTCCTGCTTTCGTACCGAAACAATCGATTATCAGGTGTATTTTCTGCCATTTCTTTCACGGTATGCAGCAGCTTCCACTCTGCTTTCCCCGCTGCCCGCCGCCTGGTTTTTTTCACCGCGGGGCAGGAAAATCCTTTCGTATACAGAATAAAAACAAGCGTATGCCGGGGCAAAAGCCAAGCGCATGCCAAAGGAGAAAAGCATTATGTTGATTAGAACGGCTGATTTATGCGAAATAATCATGGAGAATGCCCAGAAGACCTTTTCCGCGTCCTGCGCCCAATGGCAGGATGTAACCGTTGAGCAGCAGCTGGTGGATGGGCGGCTCCTGGTTACCCTGCAGGCGGAGGAAACCCCCGTGCGGCTGATCCGTCTGCGCTGGCATTTTGCCCAAAGGCGGAAGGAAGCGCTGCGCATCTATGGCGATGAGTGGGAGCGGGGCTATGGCACCATGGCCTGGCAGGGCATCAAGCCGGAGCGCTGCATGCCCTGGGTCTGCGCCGCCTCCAATGGCTCCGATCGGGAGGAAAGCGCGGAAAACCGCCTGACCGAGTGCTTCGGCGTCATGACCCAGCCCGCCGCCTTCTGCCTCTGGCAGTATGATCCCCAGGGCGTTACGCTGTGGATGGATGTGCGAAACGGCGGCGAGGGCGTTCATCTCCACGGGCGGAAGCTGAAGGTCTGCAGCGTGGTCATGAGCGAATATCGGAATCTTACCGCCTTCCAGGCGCTCAAGGCCTTCTATCATACCCTTTGCCCCGCTCCGCTGCAGGCGGATCACCGGGTCTACGGCTCCAATAACTGGTATTATGCCTACGGGCACTCCTCTCAGGAGGAGATCCTCCGGGATACCGATCTTGTCGCCTCCCTCTGCCAGGGGCTTGCCAATCCGCCCTATATGGTGATCGATGACGGCTGGTCGCCCAATGCCTGCGATGGCCCCTGGCATTGCGGCAATGCGCGCTTCCCGGATATGAAGGCCCTCTGCGATGCCATGAAGGCAAAGGGCGTGCGCCCCGGCATCTGGATCCGGTATCTGAGCGATAAGGCCCGGCAGACCGAGGGCATCACGCCGGAAATGCGCCTCTCCCGGGATGATACCTATCTGGATCCCTCCCATCCCGAGGTGCTGAAGAAGGTGGCCCGGGATACCCGCCGCCTGACGGAGGAATGGGGCTTCCAGCTCATCAAGCATGATTTTTCCACCTATGATATCATGGGCTATTGGGGCTTTGAGCGCAAGGGCTTCCTGGCAAATGACGGCTGGCATTTCTTCGATCAGAGCAAAACCACCGCGGAAATCATCCTCACCCTGTATCAGACCATCCGCCGCGCCGCCGGGGAAAAGACTGTGCTGCTGGGCTGCAATGTCATCGGGCATCTGGCGGCCGGGCTGGTGCATCTCAATCGCACCGGCGATGATACCAGCGGTCGGGAATGGGAGCGCACCCGCGTCATGGGCGTTAATACCCTGGCCTTCCGCATGCTGCATGATGAGGCCTTCTATGATGCGGATGCGGATTGCGTCGGCATCATGGGGCCCATCGATTGGCAGCTGAACGGCGAATGGCTCCGGGCGCTGGCCGCCAGCGGCACGCCGCTGTTCGTTTCCTGCAAGCCGGATGTGCCAAACGAAGCAGAGCTTGCGGATCTCCGGGCCGCTTTCGCCCGGGCCTCCCAGCAGAAGGATGCACTCCTTCCCCTGGATTGGATGGAAAATACCTGCCCCGAGGAATGGCTCCTCAACGGCGAACACGTCCACTTCTCCTGGTACCCTGCCCTGGGCTCGGATGTCACATCCGTCCTCTAATCACCGGGAACGGGGGAAACGGAGAAACGGAGAAACGGAGATAAATTATTGCGGGAGGACACTTGTTCCTCAAAATCGCCCTCCCGCACCCTCCCGAAAACCGCCTCTGGATGTTTCCTGGAGGGATAAAACCAAATTGAATGCCAGAACCACAAAGAAACAAAGGCTTTGACATCCAAGAGATTTACCCTCCGTGCCAGTAAACAGCGAGAGAACGGAGTTTTTGCGGATAGAATGTTTTCACGCCTAAACGCTCTCCCGCGCCCTCCAGAAAACCGCCTTTGGGTTTTTCCTGGAGAGATAAAACCAGATTGAATGCCAGATCGCCAAAAAGAAATGGCAATGTAGAGAACAGCAGCAATGTCTTCACGTTCGGTGTGGGCATTGCTGCTTTGTTCCTTACAACTTGCTTCCCATTGCTGTGCTGGCGTTCAAGCGAGTGTTCTGCAGCAGCAATATTTTCATCCTTAGTGGGGACATCACCGCTTAATCCCATATTGCTTGTCTCTTTTGCTTCACTGGCATTCAATTTGGAAAACTTCACCCATGCTCCATCCAGAGCCGGTTTTCGGAGGGAGCGCGGGGGAACCACTTTTGAGTCAAAAGTGGTTCCCTCGCGATTTATCCCCGTTTTCCCGGTTTTCGGGTGGGTGCTGGAGGGTGCTTTTGACACAAAGCATCCTCCAGCAAAAAAACGTTCCTTTCCCGTCCCCGGTTTTCGGTCGCGCCACGGAAAACGAACTGTTCGACAGCCACGAAGAATGGTTCCTCTGCAAAAATCCGCGTCCTTTTTGCTAATCTGGCATTCAACTTGGCAGGATTCACCCATACTCCATCCAGAGCCGGTTTTCGGAGGGGGCGCGGAGGAACCACTTTTGACTCAAAAGTGGTTCCCTCGCGATTTATCCCCGTTTTCCCGGTTTTTGGGTGGGTGCTGGCAGTCGCAACGCAGAAGGATACCCATCTGCTGCACTATAAGGTCATCAGATGAAATCCGCCGCACCGGAAAACACAGCGCCCCGCTGCCGTCAAACCTGCCTGCAGCATAAGCTGTACCGAAATGCATAACGAAAGAAAGCGACCACAGCCGCTTTTTTCATCGAAAAAGCAGACCCTGCGTACACAGAGTCTGCTTCCTTTGATGTCAGGCGAAAAGCCAGCCTTACACCAATTCGATGATGACCATTTCGGCCGCATCGCCGCGACGGGGCCCCAGCTTATACATCCGGGTGTAGCCGCCGGCGCAGTTCTTTTCCTGATTGCGGGCGCGATACTTGGGGCCATACTCACGGAAGAGCTTTTCCACCACGGGATGATTGTTATCCTTGGTGCGCTCTTTGTAATCGGCTTTGTTTTCGTCGTCCTTCTTGGCTTCCTTGATGTCATAGAGGTAAGCCATCATCAGGCGGCGGGCATGCAGCTTGGAAGGCAGGTCGTTGACGAAGGTTTCCTTCACGATCTGCTTCTTGTCATTGTAGAATTCCTTTTCGACTTCAACGGTCTGATCGTACTCGCGGATGGCGAGGGTGATCATTTTATCCGCGATCGCGCGCACTTCCTTGGCCTTGGCCTCGGTGGTTTCGATGCGGCCGTACCACAGGAGATTGGTGGTCAGGTTCCGCAGCATCGCCTTGCGCTGGCTCGCAGTACGGCCCAGCTTGCGCTCATGTGCCATGGGAATTTCCTCCTATCACTCTTCGGTCGGGCGCAGACCCAGGCCCAGCGCCTGCAGCTTCTGCTCGACTTCTTCCAGACTCTTCTTGCCAAGATTGCGCACCTTCATCATATCCTCCTGATTCCGCTGAACCAGCTCGGATACGGTATTGATCCCGGCGCGCTTTAGGCAATTGTATGCGCGGACGGAGAGATCCAGATCTTCAATGGTCATCTCCATCACCTTGCTCAGGTTATCTTCCTCCGGTTCAGAGAGGCTGATGGGCATCGTCTGATCGGTGAGGCCGATAAAGAGCGAGAGCTGCTCGGTGAGAATCCGGGCGGACATGGCAATGGCCTCATCAGGGGCAACGGAGCCATCCGTCCATACTTCCAGCGTCAGCTTATCATAGTCCGTGATCTGGCCCACGCGGGTATCCTCGACCACGTAATTCACCTTGCGGATGGGGGTATAAATGGAATCAATCGGGATCACGCCGATGGGCATCTGGGCGGTCTTGTTCTTATCGGAAGAAACATAGCCCCGGCCCCGATCCAGGCTCAGCCACATATGCAGCTTGGCGCCTTCGCCCAGGGTGGCGATATGAAGATCAGGATTGACGATTTCCACTTCATCATCCACGCGGATATCGGCGGCGGTGAGATCGCAGGGGCCCACGGCGTTGACTTCCAGCATCTTGACCTGATCGGAATACAGCTTCAGGGCAAGCTCCTTCAGATTGAGGATGATCTCGGTCACATCCTCCTTAACGCCGGGCACGGTGGAAAACTCATGCTGCACGCCATCAATATTCACGCTGGTAACGGCCGCGCCGGGGAGCGAATTGATCAGCACCCGGCGGAGCGCATTGCCCAGCGTATGGCCAAAGCCGCGTTCAAGCGGCTCGATCACGAACTTGCCATAGGTATTGCTCGCGGCCATTTCGACGCATTCGATATGCGCCTTTTCGATTTCGACAATCACGTTTTACCCTCCTATCGAAAGCCGTCGGTTGAGGGGATTTCAGGCACAGAAAATCATTAACGGGAGTAATATTCGACGATCATGTTTTCCTGCAGCGAGAAATCGATATCTTCGCGGGCGGGGAGGGCGGAAACGGTGGCGGTCAATTCATCCGCATTGACGGTGAGCCACTTGGGCACGATGCGGCTGGAGCCTTCGCGGGCGGCCTTGAAGAGTTCCATTTCCTTGCTGCCCTGCTTCACGGTCAGCACGTCGTTCTGATCCATTTCGTAGGAAGGCACATCCACCTTCTTACCATTGACCAGGAAATGGCCATGCAGCACCAGCTGACGGGCCTGGGGGCGGGAAGCGGCAAAGCCAGCGCGGTAAACCACGTTGTCCATGCGGCGTTCCAGCAGAGAGAGCAGATTTTCACCGGTAACGCCCTTCATATTGGAAGCGCGTTCATAGGTGCGATAGAACTGGCCTTCCAGCAGGCCATAAGCGCGGCGGGCCTTCTGCTTTTCGCGCAGCTGCAGGCCGTATTCACTGGGCTTGCGCTGACGGGCCTGGCCATGCTGGCCAGGAGGGGTGGGCCGCTTGCTGACGGCGCACTTGGCGGAGAAGCACTTTTCGCCCTTCAGGAAGAGCTTGGTGCCCTCGCGGCGGCACAGACGGCATACAGAATCCGTATATCTTGCCATTTTCGAGAAACCTCCTATTACACTCTTCTACGCTTGGGCGGACGGCAGCCATTATGGGGAATGGGGGTGACGTCCTTGATCATGGTCACATCCAGACCGGCGGTCTGCAGGGCGCGGATGGCGGCTTCACGGCCGGAGCCGGGGCCTTTCACAAACACGTCCACAGACTTGAGGCCGAATTCCTGGCTGGCCTTGGCAGCAGTTTCAGCGGCCATCTGAGCGGCGAAGGGCGTGGACTTCTTGTTGCCGCGGAAACCCATGCCGCCGGCGGAAGCCCAGGACAGGGCGTTGCCCTGCACATCGGTGATGGTTACGATGGTGTTATTGAAGGAAGAACTGATATGCGCCACGCCGCGCTCCACGAGCTTCTTCTCACGGCGCTTGCGCGATACCTTCTTCAGCGCAGTTTTCTTAGGAGCCATTCTTTATCCCTCCGAACCCCTTTCGGGGCGTCCTTTTGGATGATTCGAGTTACTGGCGGCTGCAATCCATCAAATGGCTGCAGCCCTGCAATTCATGGGCAGCTGCGGTATGGGGGCATTTCCGGCATCGGCTTTTCCATTTGGCTCACGCGCATGGCATCAGCCGGGTTTCATCCCATGGAAAGGCTACCCCGCCTTCGCCCGCTTTCCCCGCAGGCCCGGGAAGAATTACTTCTTCTTGCCAGCCTGGGTGCGCTTGGGGCCCTTCCGGGTGCGGGCATTCTGCTTGGTGTTCTGGCCGCGCACGGGCAGGTTGCGACGATGGCGGACGCCGCGATAGCAGCCGATTTCCACCAGACGCTTGATATTCAGAGAAACTTCGCGGCGCAGATCGCCCTCAACCTTCAGGTTGTGTTCGATGTAATCGCGCAGCTTGCTGATTTCGGTTTCGCTCAAATCCTTGACACGGGTGTCAGGATTCACTTCAGTTTCCGCGAGGATCTGCTTGGACACCGTCGGGCCAATGCCGAAGATGTAGGTCAAGCCAACCTCGACGCGCTTTTCTCGGGGCAGGTCAACACCCGCAATACGTGCCATGTGTTGGTTACACCTCCAAATGTTTGTGGTCAGGGAAGAACGCCGTATCCTTTGGCAGCCAAGGCGTAGATTTCTTGACGCCGGCAGGGGGCATTCCTTGGGCCGGCAGACGATGGAGATACCGCTGCCGGTATTCCGCCCGCAACCCAGGCGGATATGTATGTGACAGCATGCGTGGTCCCGGACAATCATGGATTGCCCGGGCAGCCGCCCACGACAGGCTTGTCGGCGGAAATAGGGGTTCCAACTGGATATTATAGACCATAGGAACGCCGTTGTCAACGTCTATTTCTATTTATAGGCGCTGAGGACGGCGTTCCCTCGCAGCAAGGGTGGGTTAGCCCTGGCGCTGCTTATGCTTGGGGTTCTCGCAGATAACCATCACGCGGCCCTTGCGCTTGATGATCTTGCATTTTTCGCAGATGGGTTTCACAGAAGGACGGACTTTCATGGGTTATACCTCCTTAAAGGTGGATCAATTCTTGCTGCGCCACGTGATGCGGCCGCGGGTCAGGTCGTAGGGGGAGAGCTCAATGGTGACTTTATCCCCCGGATAAATGCGGATGAAGTTCATGCGCATCTTGCCGGAGATGTGGGCCATGATGCGGTGCCCATTGGGCAATTCAACCTGGAACATGGCATTGGGCAGCGCCTCAATGACCTTGCCTTCCATTTCGATGACATCGTCCTTGGACAAAGCGGTTTACTCCTCCCTCTTGTCGATCGGCATTTTTTCGCCGTTCGTTTTGTTGGCGATGGGCCAGAGGAAGGATCGGATATCGCTGTCCTTGAGCGTGCCCGCCTCTGCCATTTTCAGCAGCTGCGGCGCTTCATAGGGGCAGCCCTCCAGATGCTTCCGCCGTTTTTTCTTGAGATGATCCATTTTCCGGGTCTCCCCGTCGGCGATCATCACAAATTCGGCACCCACCGTATATAATACCACAAAGTACCTACCTTTGTCACGCCCTTTTTTTGAAAAAACTACGTGACCGGGCTGAATGGGCGGCTTCACGCCTCAGCCTCCTTCCAGACATGGCCTGGCAGCGTCAGAATCTCCGGCGGGCCGCCCTGCACCACCGCCACCGTATGCTCGTAATGGGAGCAGGGGCTGTGGTCGTTGGTGACAATGGTCCAGCCATCAGAGAGCTGATGCACCTGCCAGCGGCCAAGGGCAATCATGGGCTCAATGGCCAGGGTCGTACCGGGGCGGATGCGCACCCCGCGACCCGGCTCACCATAATTGGGAACGCTGGGATCCTCGTGCATGGCCCGGCCGATGCCGTGGCCGGTGAGATCCCGGATCACGCCATAGCCGTGGGCCTCCGCATGGGCCTGTACGGCATGGCCGATATCGCCCAGGCGATTGCCGTTCTGCGCCATGTACGCGCCCTTCCAGAAGCATTCCTCCGTTACCTGCATCAGCTTCAGCTTTTCCTCGCTCACATGGCCCACCGCCGCCGTAAAGGCGCTGTCGGCCTGCCAGCCATCCAGAATCAGGCCGCAGTCGATGGAAAGCAGCACGCCGCTTTCCGCCGTCACCTGATCCGAGGGGATGCCATGCACCACTTCATCCTCAATGGAGGCGCAGATGGAGGCGGGGTAGCCCTGATAATTCAGGAAGGAGGGAATCGCGCCATGGGCGCGGATCATTTCTTCCGCATATGCGTCCAGCGCCTTGGTGGTAACGCCGGGCTGAATCGCTTCCCTCAGACGGCACAGCACATCATAGAGCAGATGCCCCGCGCTGCGCATCTTGGCAAGCTGATCGATATTTTTGATGCTGATCATTCTACGCCCAACGCCTTTCGTACCGCCAGATGGTTTTCTTCCACCGTGCCCGTGCATTCCACCGTACGGAGCAGGCCCTTTTCCCGATAATAATCGATCAGGGGCGCGGTCTGCGCGGCGTACACGTTCAGCCGGTTCTTCACCGTTTCCGGGGCATCGTCCTTGCGCTGCACCAGCTTTTCTCCGCAGGCGGCGCAGTCGGTGCGCCCGGCGAGAATATCGGTGTGGTAGGTCGCGCCGCATTTCAGGCACACCCGGCGGCCGGAAAGGCGGCTGATGATCACTTCATCCTCCAGGGAAAGGTTGAGGGCGCAGTCGATCCTGGCGAACCGGGAAAGCGCCTCTGCCTGAGGAACCGTCCGGGGGAAGCCATCCAGGATGTATCCCTTCTGGCAATCCGCATGGGCCAGTCTTTCCTTCACAATGCCGATCACCACTTCATCGGGCACCAATTCGCCCCGGTCAATAAATCCTTTGGCCAGAACGCCCAATTCGGTTTCCGCCTTGATGGCCTGCCGCAGCATATCGCCGGTGGAAATCTGGGGAATGCCGATTTCATTCATCAGCATCTGTGCGTGGGTGCCCTTTCCGGCGCCGGGAGGGCCCAGGAAAATGATGTTCATGCGCTGCTCCTTTCCTCAGAGAACTCATCTGGCAGATTAGACAGAATTTGGAATGCGCCCTTTGGGGGAGGAAGGCCTCCCGCCAAAGGTGCATTCCGATTTTTCCCGGCTTAGCCCAGGAATCCTTTGTAATTGCGCATCACCAGCTGGCTTTCCACCTGACGGACGGTTTCCAGCGCCACGCTCACGGCAATCAGGATGGAGGAAGCGCCGAAGGGAATCTGCACGCTCTGCCATACGGAAAGCACGGAGGGAATCGTGGACAGGATGGCCAGGAACAGGGCGGCGAACAGGGTCAGGCGGTTAGAAGTCCGCTTGAGGAATTCCACGGTCTTGGAGCCCGAGCGAATGCCGGGGATATGACCGCCCTGCTGCTGCAGATTCTTGGCGATATCCTGGGGATTGAAGGTGATGGAGGTGTAGAAATAGGAGAAAGCAATGATCAGCAGCGCGCAGATCAGCATGTACCAGAAGGAGGTCTGGTTCATGTGGGTGCTCCACCATACATAGGCGCCGGAATTGGTGCCGAACATGGCGAAGATGGTGCCCGGGAAAGCCATGAAGGAATAGGCGAAGATCAGGGGCAGCACGCCGACAGACAAAAGCTTCATGGGGATGTGGGTGCTCTGGCCACCGTACATCTTCCGGCCCACCACGCGCTTGGCGTACTGGACGGGGATGCGCCGCTCAGCCAGATCAACCAGGGTGACAACCACCAGGATCAGCAGCGTGGTCAGCACGATGATGACCAGCTGGCCAACAGTGTTGCTGCCATTGAAGATGCCCTGGGTGGTGGAGAGGATACCGTTGAAAAGGTTGGCGATGATACCGGTGAAGATCAGCAGGGAGATGCCGTTGCCGATACCATTCTTGGTGATCTGCTCGCCAATCCACATGGCCAGCGCGGTACCGCCGGCAAGGATGATGCCGATGGCCACATAGCCAAAGAAATTCTGATAGCCGGGCTTGATGGCGCCCAGGCCGGCAACAATGCCGATGGCCTGCAGGGCGGCAAGACCGATGGTGACATACCGGGTGATCTGCTGGATCTTCTTCTTGCCCTCTTCGCCGCCATCCTTCTGGAGCCGCTCCAGCGCGGGAATCGCGATGGTGAGCAGCTGCATGATGATGGAGGAGTTGATGTAGGGAGAGATACCCATGGCCATGATGGTCATCTGACTGAGGGAAGAACCCGTCATCATGTTCATCAGGCCCAGCATATCATAGGTTTCCGCGGCCTGCTGCATCACAGAGGGATCCAGGCCGGGAACGGGAATGACGCTAACCAAACGGAAAATCAGCAGCATGAAGAACGTGTAGAGCACCTTTTTACGGAGCTCGGGAACCCGCCATACATTACGGAGAGTCTCCCACATCGTTACTTCACCTCGACTTTCCCGCCGATCGCCTCGATCTTTTCCTTCGCGGAATCAGTAACCTTATCGACCGAAACGGTGAGCTTCTTCTGCAGTTCGCCGCCGCCGAGCACCTTCACGCCGTCCAGGGTCTTTTTGATCAGGCCCTTTTCGAGCAGCGCTTCATTGGTGACCACCGCGCCGTCCTCAAAGGCATTGAGGGCAGAGACGTTCACGATGGCATATTCCTTCGCGAAGATATTGGTAAAGCCGCGCTTGGGCAGACGGCGGGTCAGAGGCATCTGGCCGCCTTCAAAGCCGGGGCGGGGGCCGCCGCCGGAGCGGGCCTTGGCGCCCTTATGGCCCTTGCCGGAGGTTTTGCCCAACTGGGAGCCTACGCCTCGGCCGAGGCGCTTCGGGGCAGTCGTCGAACCGGCAGCCGGTTGCAACTCATGCAGTTTCATGGGTGAGCCCTCCCTTATTATTCGTTGATTTCCTCAACCTTGACCATGTGCTTCACGCGGAAGATCTGGCCACGGATGCAGGGGTTGTCTTCCTTGACCACCGTCATGCCCACTTTGCGCAGGCCCAGGGCGGCCACGGTGTCCTTATGCACTTGCAGAGAGGCGATAGGGGATTTGGTCAGGGTGATCTTCAGTTTCATCTTTCCTTATCCTCCTTAGCCGATGATTTCTTCGACGGTCTTGCCGCGCATCTTGGCCACGGTTTCGGCATTGCGCAGGCCGGAAAGACCGGCCAGGGTCGCCTTGACGGTGTTGATGCGGTTATTGGTGCCGAAGGTCTTGGTGCGGATATCCTTGATACCGGCCAGTTCCAGCACGGCACGGGCGCCGCCGCCAGCGATAACGCCGGCGCCTTCTTCGGCGGGCAGCAGAACCACTTTCGCGGTGCCGTATTCGCCGTTGATGGCATGGGGGATGGTGGTGCCTTCCATGGGCACGGTCACCAGATGCTTCTTGGCAGCTTCAACAGCCTTGCGGATGGCTTCGGGCACTTCCTTGGCCTTGCCGATGGCAGCGCCAACCCGGCCGTTTTCATCGCCTACCACGACCAGCGCGGCAAAGCGGAAATTCTTACCGCCCTTAACAACCTTGGTAACGCGGTTGAGGGCAACAAGGCGTTCTTTGAATTCGCTGACGGGCTCTTCACGATCCCGACGTTCGCGGCGTTCATTCATAGGCATGCGTTCATTCCCTCCTTAGAAGTTCAGCCCGGCTTCACGGGCAGCCGCGGCCAGGGCGGCTACGCGCCCGGTGTAGAGGTAACCGCCGCGGTCAAAGACGACGTCCTTGATGCCGGCGTTGAGCGCACGTTCGGCCACCAGCTTGCCAACCAGCTGGGCGGCGCCGGTCTTGGTCGCTTCATCGAGCTGGCCCTTCAGGGCGGGATCGATGGTGGAGGCGGATACCAGGGTGACGCCCTTGGTATCGTCGATCACTTGCGCATAGATGGATTTATTGCTGCGATACACGCAGAGGCGCGGCATTTCGGGGGTGCCGCTGATCTTTTTGCGGACGCGGGCGTGACGGATCACGCGCACTTCATTACGGTCGCGCTTATTGAACATTTGCGTTCACTCCCTTTCTTACTTCTTACCGGCCTTGCCTTCCTTGCGGCGGATAAATTCGCCCTCGTACTTGATGCCCTTGCCCAGGTAGGGTTCAGGCTTACGAATGGCGCGGATATCGGCGGCAAGGTTACCGACCTGCTGCTTATCAATGCCCTTGACCACGATCTTGGTCTGAACGGGGGTTTCGAAGGAAATGGTGTCGGGGGCATCGATGATCACGGGATGGGAGAAGCCGATGTTGATGTTCAGCTTCTTGCCGTTTTCCTCGGCCGCGGCACGATAACCGGTGCCCACCATTTCCAGGGTCACGGCGAAGCCTTCGGTTACGCCCTTGACCATGTTGGCAATCAGGGCGCGATAGAGGCCGTGCAGGGCGCGGTGGTTCTTATTGTCAGTAGGACGGGTGACGAGGATTTCGGCGCCCTCCTGCTTGACGGTAATATCAGGGTTCACCTGCTGAGTGAGGGTACCCTTGGGGCCTTTTACGGTCACCAGATTGGTGCTATCGATGGTAACCGTCACGCCCGCGGGAACGGCAATCGGGAGCCTTCCGATACGAGACATAATAATCTACCTCCAAATGACGTGTTGATTACCAGATGTAGCAGAGCACTTCGCCGCCGATGTTTTCCTTCCGGCAGGCCTTGTCGGTCATCAGGCCCTTGGAGGTGGAAACGATGGCAATGCCCAGGCCGCCCAGAACCTTGGGCAGCTCTTCGCAGGTGGCATACACCCGCAGGCCGGGCTTGGAAATGCGCTTGAGGCCGACGATGACGGGCTGCTTCTTATCCAGATACTTCAGGGTCACCTTGATGCTGCCCTGCAGGCCGTCGGCAATATTTTCTACCGATTTGACATAACCCTCGTCCAGAAGAATCTTGGCAATGGCCTTCTTCATGTTGCTGGCGGGGATCGTCACGCTGTCGTGGCGGGCGATCTGCGCGTTGCGGATGCGGGTGAGCATATCGGCAATGGGATCATTGACAACCATGATGGAACCTCCTTTATACTTACCAGCTCGCTTTGCGGACGCCGGGGATCTGGCCCTTATAGGCCAATTCGCGGAAGCAGATACGGCAGATGCCATACCGGCGGAGCACAGAATGGGGACGGCCGCACAGACGGCAGCGGGTATAAGCGCGGGTGGAGAACTTGGCGGGCCGCGCCTGACGGATCTTCATACTAGTCTTTGCCATTTTTCTTCTCCTCCCTTACTGCGCGAAGGGCATGCCCAGCAGGCGCAGCAGCTCTTTGGCTTCCTCGTCGGTCTTGGCAGTGGTAACGAAAATCATTTCCATGCCGCGAATCTTTTCCACCTTATCGTATTCGATTTCGGGGAAGATCAGCTGTTCCTTGATGCCCAGGGCATAATTGCCGCGGCCATCAAAGGCCTTGCCGGAAACGCCGCGGAAGTCGCGGACGCGGGGCAGAGCGATATTGACCAGCTTATCGATGAATTCTTCCATCCGGGCGCCGCGCAGGGTAACCTTCGCGCCGACGTTCATGCCCTGACGGAGCTTGAAGTTCGCCACGCTCTTCTTGGCCTTGGTGACCAGGGGCTTCTGGCCCGCGATCTGGGTCAGTTCAGCAACGGCGGCTTCCAGCGCCTTGGCGTTGTCCTTGCAATCGCCCAGGCCCATGTTGATGATGACCTTCTCCAGACGGGGAATTTCCATCACGTTCTTATAGCCGAACTTCTGCTGCAAGGCAGGCACAGCTTCGGCCAGGTATTTTTCCTTAATCCGGGTAGCCATTTGCTTGTGTCCTCCTTATCAGTCGATTTGTTCGCTGCACTTCTTGCACACGCGCACGCTCTTGACCTTGGTCTTGCCATCCTTGCCGGTGACTTCCACGGCCTTGTGGGCGATGCGGGTGGCCTTGCCGCACTTGGGGCAGATGACCATCACGTTGCTGGCATCAATGAAGGCTTCCTTCTTGACGATGCCGCCGGGCTGGCCCTGCTGGCGGGATTTCTGATGCTTGGTCATGATGGCCACGCCCTCGACAACGACCTTGCCGGTCTTGGGGGCGGCGGTGATGACCTTGCCCTTGGTTCCCTTGTCCTTGCCGGAGATGACAACGACCTGATCCTTGGTTTTTACAAACATCTTCATTGTCCTCCTTACAGCACTTCGGGAGCGAGGGACACAATCTTCATGTAGTCCTTCTCGCGCAGCTCACGGGCCACAGGCCCAAAGATGCGGGTGCCGCGCGGCATCTTATCGTTGCCGATGATGACGGCGGCATTGTCGTCAAAGCGGATATAGGTGCCGTCGGGGCGGCGCTGGGGCTGATGGACACGAACGATAACGGCCTTCACCACATCGCCCTTCTTCACCTGTCCACCGGGGGTCGCAGACTTGACGGAAGCAACGATCACGTCGCCAATCGAGCCGGACCGGCGGAAGGACCCACCCAGCACGCGGATGCACATGATTTCCTTGGCGCCGGAATTGTCGGCAACCTTGAGTCGCGTTTGCGGCTGAATCATAGGGGTTTCCTCCTTTATAGGTTCCTCTTCATGGCGGGTACTCAATGCCCCCATGAGAGGTCGGATACTGTTTGCTTCGCCCGCCCTTCAGTCGGACGGCGTCCATGCCGTCCGGGCGGTGCGAGGAGGGGACGCCGGGCGGGCCTGATTGGAAGCGCTGCCGCGGAATCATCCCCGGCACATCTGCCGGCTTCTTTCCTCCGGGCTTTCCCTGCGCCTCCAGGCCCCCTCCGGCCTGTGCCGTTTCAGCGGCGGCGTTTCATTACTTCGCCTTTTCGACGATGCGAACCAGCCGCCAATGCTTTTCCTTGGACAGGGGACGGCATTCCATGATTTCCACGGTGTCGCCGATGCCGCAAGTGTTCTCTTCATCATGCGCCTTGATCTTGCTGGTGCGGGAGATGAACTTGCCGTACAGCGGATGCCGCACGCGGGTGGACAGGGAAACGACGATGGTCTTATCCATCTTATCGCTTACGACCACGCCAATGCGGGTCTTGCGGATGCCTCTTACTTCAGACATGGTTTTGACTCCTTTCACGGCTTATCGGTCACGCCTTGCTGCTCTGCTGGGTCTGCACGGTCATCGCACGGGCGATATCACGCTTGACCTCAGTGATCTGCATGGTGTTCTCAAGCTGACCGGTGGCAAGCCGGAAACGAAGGTTGAAGAGCTCTTCCTTGAGCTCGGCGATCTTCGCGGTCAATTCTTCAGGCTTCATGGCTGCGAATTCCTTGGCCTTCATTTGCTTTCACCACCCGCTTTAATATCGTTAGGATTGGGAGCGTCTTCACGCTTGACAATCTTGGTCTTGAGGGGGAGCTTGCCGGCGGCGAGACGCAGGGCTTCCCGGGCCACGCTCTCTTCAATGCCGCCGATTTCGAACAGCACCCGGCCGGGCTTAACCACGGCCACCCAGTATTCCGGAGTACCCTTACCGGAACCCATGCGGGTTTCAGCGGGCTTTTCGGTTACGGGCTTATCGGGGAAAATCTTGATCCAGACCTGGCCGCCGCGCTTGGTATAACGGGTCAGCGCGATACGGGCGGCTTCGATCTGCTGGGAGGTAACCCAGCAGGGCTCGGTGGCCATCAGGCCGATATCACCATAGGCGATGAAGTTGCCGCGATGGGCGGCGCCCTTCATGCGGCCGCGGAACTGCTTGCGGCGCTTAACTCTCTTGGGCATCAGCATAGGATTACTTGCCTCCTTCGATAGCGGCTGCGGGCTGCGCGGTCTTCTTGGGCTTGGGCAGAATCTGTCCCTTATACACCCAAACCTTCACGCCCAGGCGGCCATAGGTGGTCTTGGCTTCGGCAAAGCCGTAGTCAATGTTGGCGCGCAGGGTCTGCAGGGGAATGGAGCCTTCATGATAATGCTCAGTGCGGGCAATATCGGCGCCGCCCAGACGGCCGGAAATGGCGATCTTCACGCCCTTGGCGCCCGCCTTGTTGGCGCGCATGATGCTCTGCTTCATCGCGCGGCGGAAAGCAATGCGCTTTTCCAGCTGCTGAGCGATGTTTTCGGCGATCAGCTGGGCATCGGCATCGGGGGTCTTGATATCCACCACGCGGATGTTCACAGCGCAGCCGCAGAACTTTTCGACCTCGGCACGAAGCTCTTCAATGCCCTTGCCGCTGCGGCCGATGATCATGCCGGGCTTGCCGGCAAAGAGGGTGACCGTCATGCGGGAGGCGCTGCGCTCCACATCGATGCGGGAGATACCGCAGGAATAGAACTTTTCCTTCAGCATCTTGCGCAGTTTGAAATCCTCAATGAGGTTGTTGGCAAAATCTTTTTTGCCGGCATACCAGCGGGTGCTCCAGTCAAAGATAACACCAACGCGGGCGCCATGCGGATTAACTTTCTGACCCATTGTGATCCTCCCTTTACTTCTTCTGGTCGAGCACTACGCTGATATGGCAGGTGCGCTTGAGCATGGGGGAAGCGCTGCCGCGGCTGCGGGCTACGTAGCGCTTGAGGGTCGGGCCAGGATTGGCGTAGCACTCGGCAACGTAGAGATCGCTGCGGTTCATTTCCTGATTGTTCACCGCATTGGCGATGGCGCTGGAGAGCACCTTGTAAATGACGGGCGAAGCCGCCTTGGGGGTGTATTCCAGGATAGCGAGCGCCTGATCGGCATCCTTGCCACGGATCAAGTCCAGAACAATCTTGGCCTTGCTGGGGGACAGACGGATGTGCTTGGCGTGCGCCTGGGGACGCTTATCGCGGCTTTCGGCACGGGCCGCGCCCTTTTCACGGGTACGAGTAGCCATCTTTTATTCTCTCCTTCCCTTATTTACGGCCAGTGGCCTTTTCCCCGGCGTGCCCGCGGAAAGTGCGGGTGGGGGCGAATTCGCCCAGCTTGTGGCCAACCATATCTTCGGTGATGTAAACCGGCACGTGCTTGCGGCCGTCATGCACCGCGATGGTGTGACCGACGAATTCGGGGAAGATGGTAGAAGAGCGGCTCCAGGTCTTGAGAACCTGCTTGGCGCCGGTCTTGTTCATATCGACGATACGCTTATACAGCGCTTCCTGTACAAACGGGCCTTTCTTTACGGAACGGCTCATAGGGTTGCCTCCTTCCTATCTGCGACTCAATTACTTGCTGGCACGCTTGACGATCAAGTTGTTGGAATACTTCTTGTGCTTGCGGGTCTTGAGGCCAAGGGCCGGCTTGCCCCACGGAGTCACAGGAGCAGGCATACCAACGGGGCTCTTGCCTTCGCCGCCGCCATGGGGATGGTCGCAGGGATTCATGACCACGCCGCGGACGGAGGGACGAACGCCCATGTGCCGCTTGCGGCCGGCCTTACCGATGCGGACGGGGCTGGGATCGGGGTTGCCCACGGTGCCGCGGGTGGCCC
>CAZJUJ010000050.1:0-20022 GCA_964549135.1 uncultured Oscillospiraceae bacterium
AGCGTCCTTTTGTTTGGGACAGTTCTAAAGTCAGAGACTTGGTTGACTCTTTGTACAATCAATTTCCTCAGCCCACACGGAACGAGGTTGCACCTTCTTGGCAACGGATTTTTGATTTGACCCACTACGAACCAAACCGGGACTGTCCGCCAGATCAAAAATCCATTCAGGCAACATTATGGCAAATCAAAATGGAACAAGTGAAAAAGGTGGAGCATTTTATTGCAAAGTGAATCACGGCGGCATCATTTTCCTCCAAGAAGTATTGACAGTTTTCTTGCTTTTGCTATAATTAGGATATCTCTCATAATACTACGAGAGAGAACTGTGTTGCTACGATAAGGTAGTACACCTCAGAGCTCTACCCCAGCCTTATCGGCTGGGGTATCTTTGTATTCAGAAGGGAGTGCACACAAATGGCAGAGTTTCACTATGCCCTTGGTTTGGACATCGGAATCGGTTCCGTAGGCTGGGCAGTCCTGCAAAACGATTTTGACGGAGAGCCAATCCGCATTCAAGATCTCGGTGTCCGTATTTTTGACAAGGCTGAGCAACCCAAAACAGGCGCAAGCCTTGCGCTTCCCCGGCGGGAAGCCAGAAGTGCCCGGCGCAGATTGCGGCGTCACCGCCATCGTTTGGAGCGGATTCGCTATCTGTTGGAACAGGCCAACATCATGTCCGTTAGGCAGATACAGGAGATGTATTCCGCTTCCGGCTTTGCGGTTTCTTCGTACCAACTCCGGGCAGAAGCGTTGGATCGGTTGCTGACGAAAGAGGAAATCGTTCGTGTGCTGATTCATCTGGCACAACGGCGAGGGTATCGTTCCAACAGCACCTCCAAGGCCGCTAAGGACGAAAAAGAGGCAGGCAAGATCAAATCCGCCATTGAAGAAAACCAAGACTGTATGGAAAAGAATGGCTATCGCACCATTGGCGAAATGATGTTCCTTGACGAGCGATATTGGAAGAAAAATCCAGACGGAACGCTATACCATCAAACCAGAAACAAATCGGAAGATTACCGCTTTACTGTGGAACGCAGCGCCGTGGTGGATGAAATCGATAAAATATTTGCCGCCCAGCGCCGCCTGGGATCTCAATGGATGAACGAAGAACTGGAAGAATCGTACCGTGTGATTTTCTCCGGTCAACGCAGCTTTGATGAAGGCCCCGGTGGGGACAGCCCCTACGCTGGCGGTATTGGTGAAAGGGTCGGCTTTTGCTTATTTGAAAAGGAAGAACGTCGTGCTGCCAAGGCGACCTACACTTTTGAATATTTTAAGCTATTGCAGGATCTGAATCATATTCGCATCGCGGGTGACGGAGCGGCCCCCCGTCCCTTGGATGCCCAGGAACGTGAAATTCTGAAAACTGCTGCTTTCCAATCCCCCACGCTGACCTACGGACAAATTCGCAAAAAACTGTCGTTGCCAGAAGATTGCTTCTTCAACAATCTTTATTACGGAAAGAAATCCCGTGAAGACGCCGAAAAGCAAAAATGGGCCCAGCTGCAGTCCTATCACAAATTGCGTCAGGCTCTGGATAAAGTGGGGAAAGGCACCATCAAGACCTTCACAGATGATCAGCTTAACGACATTGCCGCGATTCTGACCCTTTATAAAGGGGAGGACAAGCGAATTGAACTGTTGCGCAACGCTCAGATACCGGAACAGTACCATGCCTCCCTGCTGCCCCTGTCCTTCAGTAAATTCGGCAATCTCTCTGTTGTCGCCATGAAAAAGCTCATCCCATTACTGGAGCAGGGGATGCGCTATGATGAAGCTTGTGCGCAGGTATACGGCGATCATCGTGGCTTGCGTTCCAATCAAAGAAAACGCAAGCTGTCTCTCAATGATATGGAAGACGATATCACCAATCCTGTTGTCCGTCGTGCAGTCAGCCAAGCCATTAAGGTGATCAATGCAGTGGTGCGCACCTACGGCCCGCCAGATGTAGTCCGCGTGGAACTGACCAGAGAAATGAGCCGCAGTTTTGAGGAACGTCGCAAGATGGAGAAGCAGCAAGAAGACAACCGTGCCAAAAACGAACAGAAACGACAGCAGATTGAAGAATACAAGGGCGATCGAGCAACCGGTCTGGATATTGTAAAATTCAAGCTGTACGAGGAGCAAAACGGCGTATGCCTGTACTCCGGGTGGGATTTAAAACTCACCCGTCTGTTTGAGCCGGGATATGTGGATGTGGATCACATCATTCCATACAGCCGGTGCTTCGATGACAGCTACAGCAATAAAGTTCTGGTTTTGACCAAGGAAAACCGTCAAAAAGGGAATCGGTTGCCTTATGAGTATTTCGGTCAGAACGAGGTTCGCTGGCAGCGATTTGAAGAACGTGTGGAAACCCTGATCCGGGACTGCAGCAAGCGGCAAAAACTGCTGAAGCAAAGCTTTACAGATGCAGAAAGCTCGGATTTTATTGAGCGCAATCTGAAAGATACCCAGTACATCACCAAAGCAGTCTACAATCTGATCCGCAATCACCTGGAATTTGCCAATTCTAAGTATAATCGAAAGAATGATTCTCCGGTCTATCCGGTCAATGGTGCGGTCACATCTATACTTCGTAACCGTTGGTGTGTTCATAAGATCCGGGAGGATGGCGACTTGCATCACTGTCTGGATGCCGCCGTTGTCGCCGCCACCAGCCCGGCGCTCATCCAGCGGTTGACTGAATATCACAAGCGCAACGAAACGCTGGTCAAAACCCCGGCCGGTTATGCAGATCCAGCCACAGGCGCACTGGTGGGCGGTTTGCAGGATACTCGCATTCCGGAACCTTGGCCAAGATTCCGGCTGGAACTGGAAGCAAGATTGTCGCCTGATCCACGTGAACAAATCGACCGGCTGAAATTGTCTACCTACGGAAGCGATGAACAAATCAAGCCCGTCTTCGCCTCCAGGATGCCAAACCACAAGGTAACCGGCGCTGCCCATGCCGAAACCATCCGCAGCAGTAAAGCTGGCGAAGGAACGACCGTCAGCAAGATTCCTCTGAACAAACTCTCCCTAAAGAACGGGAAAATCGTATCCGGCAATGCAGAGTATTATAATCCTGCCAGCGATATGCTGCTGCATAACGCTCTTGTGGCACAGCTTCAACGCTTTGGCGGTGATGGCGCCAAAGCATTTACAGAACCGTTCTACAAGCCAAAGCACGACGGCACCCCCGGCCCACGGGTGGACAAGGTTAAGATGGTGGAAAAATCCACGGTCAATCTGGCCGTTCGCAATGGTGTGGCTGCCAACGGCGGTATGGTGCGCATCGATGTATTCCATGTTGAAGCTGATGGCTATTACTTCATTCCCGTCTATGTGGCGGACACCAGGAAGAAACACCTGCCCAGCAAGGCTGTCCGTGCAGCCAAGCTATATTCCGAGTGGAAAGAAATGGACGATAAGGATTTTATCTTCTCCCTCTATTCGGGCGATTTGATTCGCATTCAAAACAAAAAACCGATCAAATTGAATTTAGCGAAGGGCGGTACCGGTGAAAAAGTCATCACCCAAAATGACGGTATGTACTATTACGCCGGTGCTGACATCGCTACAGGTTCAATCAGGATTACTACCCATGACCGCCGATATGAGCAACCCGGTCTGGGCTTCAAAACCCTGCAATCGGTGGAGAAATACCAAGTGGATATTCTGGGAAACTACTACCTGGTAAAATCTCCTGAAAAGCGGATGCCATTCCGAAAGGAGGACTAAAATGGGATACAGAAATATCTTTTTGGCGAACCCGGCAAAAATCCGTGTGCAGCAAGAGCAACTTGTGATTGAACAGTCGGAAACCTTCACCCTTCCGCTGGAGGATATTTCTGCTGTTCTCATCGAATCCCGGCAAGTGCTCCTGACTGCACATGCCGCCGCAGCCCTTGCGCTGGAGCTGCACCGGTATGAATAGGCTGATGCGGATCTTGGTTATGTTTGATCTGCCGGTAAAGACAAAAGCCGAACGACGAAGCGCCACCCGGTTTCGGAATTTTTTGCTTCGTGACGGATATCATATGGTGCAATTTTCCGTCTATGCCCGGGTTTGCAACGGCAGAGATTCGGTGGAAACCCACCGCAAGCGGATTCTGGCCGCACTGCCCCCAAAGGGAGCGGTGCGCATGATGGTGATCACCGAAAAGCAGTATAATGCGATAGAATTGCTGATTGGAGATCCCACCCCCTACGATAAGCCCCAACAATACGAGCAACTGACGATTTTTTAGAAAAAATGAGGAACAGTTTTTTAATGAAAACTGTTCCTCATTTTGCACTTTTCTCCGACTTTCAATCATAAAAAGGGGGAGAAAAGCGGCTTTTTCCGCCCTCAGTTTTGCGCATGGTTATACTACTACGAGAAAGAACTGGGAGCTACGACCATCCTCTCGGCCATCCAGCCAGCACCGTTAGTTATACTACTACGAGAAAGAACTGGGAGCCACGGCTGAGGCATAATAAGTCCTCCTTTTTTCGGATTATGCTACTGCGAGAAAGAACCTGCATTGTCGTAATATTAACCTTCGCCCAATATGTATATCATAAAAACGAGGAATTACAAGTGTAATCCACATCAAAAGCTACTGTTCAAAAATCTTTTTCATATTTTACTTCTCCAGGCTCCCCACGGTTACCAAGTTATTTTTAGACGGCATGTACAACTACCATCTCATTCGTTTGACCAAATCCAACATACCAAAACAGAAGTGTTCGAACCGTGTCCCTGTTATCTGCAGCGGGTCGCCCGCAATTATTCTCTCGTTTCTCTCCCCGTTCCTTACTGCTTCGCGCCGCATTCGGGGCAGAACTTGGCGGAGCGGGCGATCTTCTGGCCGCATTCAGAGCAGAATTTGGTCTCCCCGGCGGGTGCGGCGGCGGGCTGTTGCACGGGCTGCTGGTTAAAGGCGGGCTGCTGCACGGGCTGCTGGTTAAAGGCGGGCTGCTGCACAGGCTGCTGGTTAAAGGCGGCCTGCTGGGCGGCCTGCATGGCCTGGGCCATCATCATGCCCGCGCCCATGCCGGTGCCCATTCCGGCGGCACCGCCCTGATTATTGGCGGCCTCGCGCATGGCCTCGGCGGCCTGGAACTGGGTATAGCGGTTCAGATCGCCCACCACGCCCATGGAGGTGCGCCGATCCATGGCCTTTTCCACTTCCTCTGGCAGCGAAATATTTTCGATCAGCACGGATTCCAGCTTCAGGCCCAGATTGGCAATGCGCGGCGAGATGGCCTGCAGGGCGTACTGGGAAAGCTCATCATAATTGGCGGCCAGATCCAGCGCGGGGATCTTGCTCTGGGCGATGGCATCGGAGAGGCCGGAGACCAGCGTCCGCTTGATCTGGCCGTTCACGCCCTCGGTGGTCATATAGGCAGAGGTGCCAAAGACCTCCTTCAGGAAAACCACGGGGTCGGCCACCCGGAAGGCATAGCTGCCGAAGGCCCGCAGGCGGATCACGCCGAATTCGGCATCCCGCATCATGACAGGATTGCTGGTGCCCCACTTCTGATCCAGGAACTGATGGGTATTGATAAAATACACCTCGGCCTTGAAGGGCGAATTGAAGCCGAATTTCCAGGATTGCAGCGCGGTCATCAGGGGCATATTCTGGGTGGAAAGCTCATAGCGGCCGGGCTGGAATACATCGGCGATCCGGCCTTCATTGACCATCACCGCCACCTGGCTCTCCCGCACGGTGAGCTGCGCGCCCATCATAATATCCTTGCCGTTCCGGTCATAGCGATATACCATGGTATCCCGGCTGTCCTCGCTCCATTCGATGACATCCACCAGTTGATTGCTCAAAAAGGAAAACAGACCCATTCTCCTCATCCTTTCCTGTTCAGTGCTGGGCGGGGGTCAGCAATTCCCTGAGCCCATCCAGCCACAGCGTCTGCATAATGGTCATATCCAGATCCAGATATTCCTTGATATTCTGGATGCTTTCGTGTACATGCTCATCCGCCCGCTGGGCAAAGGCCTCGGGCGTTTCGGCCATATCGCTCTGCCCGGGCAGACAGACCAAACGGATATGCCGGGGGGTAAGCACCGCCACGGCATAGCAGATGCCATCCACATACCGGCCAAAGAAATTATTGCGCAGCGCGCTTTCCAGCCGCTGCTGGGCATGGCCGTGATGCTCCGACAGGTATACATCGCCCTGGGGCAGATCAATTTCATATAACAGGCCGGCGCGATTGGGATCGATCCGGGAGCGGATCAGCTTCAGCCCCCGCTCCAGCACCTCCCAATCATGCATTTCCCCTGCCAGCAGATGATGCACCAGCTCATCCCGCTGCAGGGTCATCATGGCATCCTCATCGTAATAATCATCCGAAAAATCGGCGTGCAGGCGATTGAGGATATTGGCCAATTCGCCCAGAATGGTCATCTGCTTTTCCTTTTCGGCGCAGACCTCAAAAATGGGCAGACTGGGCCGGCCATAGCGCAGAAACTGCACCAGCGGGGCGGCGGTATCCTTGGGCAGATGATAGCCCACCGCATCAATGGCCTTGGAATTAAGCAGCTCAATGGCCTCCTGGGCCGTGGCGGCCAGCAGCGGGGCACGGCAATTCATGGCCGAAAAATCAATCTCCTGTAGGAAAAGATCCTGAATTTCCTTCTGTTCGGTTACGAGCAGCAGCTTGTACATTCCTCTCCTCCACTCATCGGCTGTTATCCAATGCAATTATACCATAAAGCACAAGGGGTGGCAATGCTCTTTTCACCGCCCATTTTTTCCAGCGTGCTTGCCCGGCATTGCTTATTCGATGTGGTTTTCCGCCTTGATTTTCGTGCCGAAGCGATCCAGCGCCAGCGCGGCAACGCAGCCCAACAGGGCGCAGCCGATGCAGAGAATCACCTGCAGCGCGCCATCATAGGCCGTGGGGATGATCAGCAGCGTGGAGGCGCAGACCACGCCCAGAATCACATGATACAGGGCGGCATAGCGGGTTTCCAGCAGATGATTGACGAAGCGCGCGGTCAGCAGCGCCGTCAGAAGAATGCCCGCCAAGAGAGGCAGAATGCAGCCGAAATCCACCTGGGAAAGCGGCGGGAAAATATCCCCGCCCTTGCCGATCAAAAAGGCCGCCACATTTTTTACATAGGTGGCGATGGAGCCAATGCCCGCAGTCATGGGCTCATACAGTCCCATGAAAAGCAGAATGGAGGAGGAGGAAAGGCCGGGCAGCACCAGGCTCAGCCCCCATACCACGCCGCAGAAAAGATACCACCAGCTGTTGGGGGCGATCTCCATCCGGCCTGCAAATTTGAAGGTGGAAAGCAGGGCGAAAAGCACGATAAAGCTGACGCCGAAAATGCCGTAATGCTTTTTGCTGCGGCCCTTCAGGCCCGCCTCCCGCCAGAGGGAGGGAATGGTGCCCGCGATCAGGCCGAAAAAGACACAGGTAACGATGGCGGAATCCTCGCCAAAGGCCCATTCCACCAGCTTGGCCAGCGCCACAAAGCCCACCGCCCAGCCGATAATCACCGGGATAAAGAGCTTATAGTATTTCTTGAACGCCTTGACGGGATGGGATAAAAGCGCCATCATGGGCTGATAAATGCCAAAGAGTACGCACAGCACCCCGCCGCTGACCCCGGGCAGAATGGCGCCCACGCCCACCAGCGCGCCGTGAAGCACCCGCAGAAACCACTGCCCCACCGTCATTTTTCCTTCCGTTGCCTGATGATTTTCCATGCTGATCCTCCAATAATGTAATGGGATTCTTTCCTATTATATCACAGCCCTTCCATTTTTCCACCCTTTTTCCCAAAACCCAGGGGATTTTTTTCTTCGCGGGGGAGGGGGAGGGCGCGGCCTTCCGAAAACCAAGAAATAAGGGGCGATATTGCGGGAGGATGCTTTTACGTCAAAGCACCCCGCGCCCCCTCCGAAAACCGGCTCTGGATGGAACATGGCAGGTTCTTGCCAAATTGAATACCAGATCAGCAAAAGGGAATAGCAATTAGAAAAACAACAGCAATGCGTCCGCGTTTGGCGAAGGCATTGCTGCTTTGTTCCTTACTTCTGTCTCTCTTTTGTTTCGCTGGCATTCAGTTCGGTTAGAATAAGCAGCAGCGCTCACACGCTGGTGTGGGCATCGCCGCTTTCTTCTTTATACCTTATTTCCTTTTGCTTCACTGGCATTCAATTTGGTTTTTCCCTCCATGTTCCATCCAGAGCCGGTTTTCGGGAGGGCGCGGGAGGGTGCTTTTGACGCAAAAGCATCCTCCCGCAAAAATCCCGTTTCCCCGTTCCTCCCCGTCTCTCCGTCTCCTTCGCTCAGAGGGTGTTTTCCACGATTACTCTTCCGCAGCCGGTGGGGTGTACGGCCAAGAGGTTACCCTCCAGATCGGTTTCGATTCGCGCTTCGCCGAAGACGCGCATCAGTTCCCGGCCATCGAGGGTGAGGGTTGCGCAGCCGTTATGGTTGCTCAGGCGGCATTTTTTCCCGCTGATGATCGTTTGATACGCATGCCAGTCTCCTCCCCGGGCCAATTGCGTTCCCCAGAGGATTTTTCCCTCAAAGAATTTGACGCCATATAGCCGGGCAATAAAATCCGTCAGCACCAGCATGCAGGGCGAATACTGCTCTGTGGTATTGAATTCGCCGGAGAACGGATTCATTTGCTGCTGGAACGGCTCATTTTCCAGGATGGCTTCGATCCATTTTTCCATCAGGCAGCGCTGGGGGATCCACTTTCCATAGGGCTCCAGCCAAAGGGGCGTGCGGAGCGCCAGGAGCGCCTGGCCCGGGCCGGCCCAATGATTCGGCTCATATTCCCAATCAAAGGTCGGATCGTCCGCCGCAATGGACGGAAAGGGATAGGGCGTCCAGAATTCCTTTGGATTCATCACATGCGCTTCAAACAGCTCGTCAAATTCCTGCTGCGACGGCACCTTTTCCTGAAGCACCCGCAGGAAGGCATCGCTTTTTACGCGAATGAAATGCCCCTCATTATCCAGATCGTAGAACATGCGATCCCGCTCATCAAAGGTATACCGCCAGATGGCCTTCCGCAGGGAATCCGCCTTTTCCAGCCATTGATCACCTTCGCTTCTTTTGCCCAGCCGATAGGCCATTTCTGCCAGGGCCAGGCGTCCCCCGTATTTATTGGCGGAAAGATCGGGGGCAAGCACGGGAAGCTGGGGCAGATCCAGATGCCGCTTGGTATCGAAATCGGGGCAATGATCCCCCTGCCCGGCATGCCGCGGGCTGCGGGCATGGCCGGTATCCCATGGGCAATGGCTTTCCACCAGATCGGTACCCCGGCTGTTGCGGAAGGCGGTCAGATACGCATCATACCGCGCACAGGCCTCATATGCCTTGGGAAGAAGCTCTTCAAAGCCGAGCTTATCAATGGTTTCCAGGGCCGTCCGTGCAATGGGCACCACGGTCTGCAGATGCCCGCACCGGGGCCGATCATTCACCAGAGCGGGCAGATATCCCTCCGGATCAATCAGATCGAAGAAGATTTCGTGATTATTCCGGGCAATTTCCGGCTGATATTCTCCCCAGAGCATGCCCTCCTGGGGCCCGCATTCCAGCCATATGCCCTCATATACGCCGCCCTCCTGCAGGATGGGCCTGGGATAGCCGGGCAGCAGCCGGACATTTTTCTTCAGCCCTTCCACCGCCTGCTCATATTTGGCCTGAAGCCGCTTTCCATTCGTTTGAAAGTATGTGTTCATGTGTTTACTCCTTGACGGATCCCAGCGTCATGCCGGAGATGAAATAGCGCTGCAGGAAGGGATAGACGCACATGATGGGCACGATGGCGAAGATGACCTGGGCCGCCTGAAAGGATTTGCTGGAAAGCTTGCTCAATTCGGCAATCTCCCCGGCGTCAAACAGGGTTTCCTCAATGCGCAGAAGCATGGAGCGCATGAGGGTCTGCAGGGGCCAAAGCTCCTGATCATTCATGTAAATCATGGCGTTGAACCATTCGTTCCAGTGGCCGACGGCGCTGAAAAGGGCGATTGTGGCAATGGAGGGTAGAGAAAGGGGCAGCATAATGCGCAGCAGGGTGGTGAATTCATCTGCGCCATCCATGGATGCCGATTCCCGCAGGCTGCGGCTGATGCCCCGGAAGAAATTCATCATCAGGATGACATAATAGGTCGGCACGCATCCCGGAAGAATGTAGACCAGGAAATTATCAATCAGGCCCAGCTGCTTGATGGTGATGTAGGTGGGCACCAGGCCGCCGCTGACCAGCATCGGCAGAACAAAATACCAGGTAATTACCTTTCGTCCTTTCAGGTCTTTATCCTGCAGGGAAAGGGGATACGCCGTCAGAATCACCATTACCAGGGCCAGGCCGCAGCCGGTTACCGTTCGCAGCACCGAAATGCCGAAGGCGCGCAGAAAAGCATAATTGGAAAAGATGAGCTTATAGGCGGAAAAATTGACCCCCTTGGGCAGAAAGTGAACCGAATTGGAATTGGCGGATACCGCATCGCTGAGGGACAGCGCCAGCACATGCAGCAGCGGAAGAAGGCAGATCAGCGTCAGAATGGTCAGAATGATCCCGTTAAATATGCGGAAAACGCGGTAAGCTTTGCCTTTGAATTGCATATGGCTTCTCCCCTCCCTCAGAAAATCCGATAGTCGCAATACCGGGTTGCCAGCGCGTTTGCCAGAATCATCAGCGTAGCGCCAATGGCGGATTTAAACAGCCCGATGGCCGTCGCCATGGAATACTGGCTTTCCAGCAGGCCCTGCCGATAAATAAAGGTATCGATAATATCGCCGGTTTCATAAACCGCCGGATTATACATAATCAGCATCTGATCGGAGCCGGCGCTCATGATCGTGCCAAGCGCCAGCACAACCATCATCACAATGGTCACGCGAATGCCCGGAAGCGTCACATGCCAGGTCTGCTTGAGGCGGTTTGCGCCATCGATGGTGGCGGCCTCATATAATTCCGGATTGATGTTGGTCATTGCCGCCAAATAAACAATGGCCCCCCAGCCGAATTCCTTCCAGACATGCAGGGCAACCATGGTGCCCTGGAAATACCGGTAATTTCCCAGAAAGAAGATGGGCTTGCCGCCCAGCAGGCGGATCAGAAGATTGACCATGCCCTTATTGCCCAGAAGCTCCGTAAAAACGCTGCCCATGACCACCCAGGAGAGAAAATGCGGGAAATAGGTTATGGTCTGCACCAGGCGCTTGGCCCATTTGCAGCGAACCTCATTGAGCAAAATGGCAAACACGATGGAAAACAGCTGACAGAAAATAATTTTTCCCAGAGAAATGCTCAGCGTATTGCGAACAACCTTCCAGAAATCCGGCATATCCATGGCTACCCGAAACCATTTCAGCCCCACAAAGGAGCTTCCGAAGAATCCCTTGGCGGGATTATAATCCTCAAAAGCCATCAGCAGGCCGAAGAGGGGAACATAGCTGAATAAAAAAACCATGACTGCCGGAACGGCCAGCATCAGGTAATTCTGCCAGGTGCTGCGAAAATGAAAGCTGGCTATCCAGGCACGAATACCCCGTTTTTGTTTCGTGATTTGGGTCATATCGTTTCCTCCTGCATGAAAGAGGGGGAGGGCGAGATTTCGCCCACCCCCATATATGGCGATTGCTTACTGAACGGACTGATACCAGGCGTTCACTTCCTCGGTGATTGCCGTGCCGCCGTTGGCATACCAGTTTTCCACAAAGGTATCAAAGGCATCGATGCTTTCCGTGCCCATGATGATCCTTACGAAGGTTTCCTCCTCCAGCTTATCCAGATAGGCCTGCTTTTCGCTCATGGTAGGCGTATTCGGGCCGGCATAGGCATTGGCATGGAATTCATCCGTCGCTTCAAAGGGATTGAGGTAATCCCAGATCTTCGAGAAGGTCTTGAGCATATTGGGATGCGTGCCATTCCACTGGTCATACTGCCGCAGGGTTACGGTGGTCAGCTTGCTGGTATCGCCGGTTTGGGCGGCATAGGCCAGATTCGTATAATTCATGTTGCCCATGTAGAGGAACTGGCCGCGAATGCCGATCAGCATGCCGCTGGGGGCAAGCGCGTTATCCGTCCGGAAGAAGGAGAAGCCCTCCACCGCGGGATCATAATCGTAGCTCCACAGGTTCTGGGGCTGGGTCACATCCGGGTATTTCCGGGCCACTTCTTCGGCGTTGTTGGGCTGCAGCACGGGCGTTTCGGGATACATGAAGGTGTAGCCGATTTCCTTGGCAACCTCCTGCATGGCGGGCTCGTTGCGGTAGTAGCTATCCATGGCATCGTTGAACAGGTAAATCCAGGCCTCGGGATGCTCGCAGGAGGTGGTGATGGCATAGCTGTTGGTAAACCAGGTATTCTTCATCAGGCCGGTGGTGCCGTCCTCGCCCTTGATCCAGGGCATGATTTCCGTCTGGGCCTGCTCATTGGCGTTCCACATCGTAACCAGGGAGCCGCCGATGGTCCACCAGGCGCCGTAGTACAGCAGCAGATCGCCGCTGGCCAGCTGCGCATCCACATCAGAGCCAGCCTTGACGATGAATTCGGGATCGATGTAGCCCTTTTCGTACCACTCATGGAGCTTGGAAAGCGCCTGCTTCATTTCGGGCTGAATGGAGCCATAGGCCAGGGTGCCGTCTTCCTTTTCCACCCACATCTTCCGATAGGCCTTGTAGGGCGCCATTGCCACCTGCATGGCGTCCAGCGTCTTATCCATGCCCAGGGCATAGCCGTTGGGATTCATCTGCTGATAGGCAGCAAATACATCCTCCAGTTCCGCCAGCGTGGTGGGCATCTTCTTCCCCATGGCATCCAGATAATCCTGGCGGATGAACTGGGCCGTCTTATAGGACAGGGAATCATTGATCTGGGGGAAGGCATAGATGGTGCCGTTGACGGTGAAGGGCTGGAACAGCTTGCCGCCGGTGGTTTCCTCGGCGTTCTGCAGCGCCCACTTGACCAGGGGAGAGGCATACTGCTCGATCAGCTGATCCATGGGCACGATTTTGCCCGCTTCTACATAGCGGGTCAGCTGATTGGCCGTGCAGGAGATCAGATCCGGCAGATCATCGCTGGCGAAGGCCAGATCCAGCTTCTGCTGATCCGTTCCGCTGTCGGCGGCAATCCAGTCATATTCAATATTGATATTGAATTTTTCCTTGATCCAGCGGGTGTAGTAATTGTCCCGGATGCTATAGCCGTCCGAATAGACGTTGGCAGCGCCGGAGGTCATATGGGTAGTCAGGGTAATGGGTTCTGCATAGCTGGGCGCATATACGCTGCGGTCCACTTCTGCCAGGGCGGTGCCCATGCAGAGCAGCATGCACAGAGCCAGAACCAGAGCCAGGGTGCGTTTCATGGGGATTCCTCCTTTTGTTTTTTGCGGCTTGCCGCTTCGTGGCTGTATTGTACAGCGATCAGGATAGATTTTCTTTCTCGGATTTTACCTTTTTTGACACATTTCAAACCTTCTTGCCTTCGCTGCAATGCTGGCGGTATTGGCTGGGGCTTTTGCCATGAACCTTCCGAAACAGGCGGGAGAAATGCGAAAAATTATCGCAGCCCACCATAACGGCTACATCGCTGACCCGATAGCCCTGCTCCAGAAGGCGGCTGGCCTGATTCATGCGCACCTTTACGATGAATTCATTCAGCGTTTTTCCGGAGCAGGCCTTCAGAATTCTGGACAGATAATTGGGGTGATAATGAAATTGCTCGGCTATGCCGGCGCAGGTAAGCTCCTCCTGCAGATGCGCCGCAATATAATCCTCCACCTGATGCATCAGCTCCATCCGATGGTTATGGCGCTGCCGGGTTACCTGCTCCCGGTACCGGTCAAATACCCGAAGACAGCACTGATGCAGCGTTTCCGGCTGCGTGGTTTTCCAGCCGTTAAGCAATTCGGAGGCGTATTCCGTCCATTGCGTCAGGCTCAGGCCATTGCGGACGGCATCGGCGGACAGGGCAGACCACACGGCATGAATCCCCTCCAGCAAAAGCCTGCCGTTTAGCTGCGTTTTCAACTGGGCAAAGAGCAGATCAATTCTGGCCCGGGCCTTTTCCCACTCCTCCTGCAGCACCAACTCCTCCAGCGAGGGCTGCATTTCCAGGGCGGGAAGCTGCGCCGCCTCCTCTGCATCAATAATGATGCCGGAATGAAGCGGCATTTCCCGCCGAAGCAGCGCTTTCAGCCGCAGCCACTCGTGATGCACATCGGCCGCCCCCTGCGGCGTGCCCGGCAGCAGGGCGATGCTTCTGCCCAGGGTCTGCTTGACGGCCATGGAATAGGTTTCCAGCTTTCCGGGCAGATAGGAGCGATATTTCTGCGCCGGGGCATCGCCGGGAAAAAGCAGAAGCAGCAGCATCAGCTGGGGGGATTCGGTATAGCGCAGCAGCGTCATTTCGCCGGTCAGCATCTGCTGGGCCATTTCTCCCAGCGACAGGCGAAAGAGCAGCGCGTCTGCGCCGCTTTCGGGCGGCTGCTCGCAGAAAACACCCAGGGGCAGGCAGCGGCTTTCCTCCGTAAGCGTCACGCCGCAAAGGGCCGCCTGCTCCAGCAGCTGCTCCCTGGTAAGGATTCCGCGAACGGCCCAGTCGTTGATCAGCTGCTCCGTCAGCTGCTGGCGCATGCCGCATAGCTGCCTGCGGGTTTCCTCAACAATCCGGCGCTGCTCCAATTCCTTTTGAAAGGCATCCAGGGCTTCCTTTACCACCTGGGATAATTCTTCGTACAGAAAGGGCTTGACCAGATAGCAGACTGCATTCAGATCGATTGCCTGCCGGGCAAACTCAAAATCCTTATACCCGGAAAGAATGATCACCTTGGCGTACGGCCATCTTTTCAGGATGCGCCGGCACATTTCCAGCCCGTCCATTCCGCCCAGATAAATATCCGATATGATTACATCGATTCGCGCGGTCTGGGCGCGCTTCAGAGCGCCCTCTGCCGATACCTCGCGAAAAACCTCGTCAAAGCCCATGGCCTGCCAGTCAATATTGCCGTACATGCCCTCCAGCGTCAGTTCCTCATCATCTACCAGCAGCAAATTATACACCGTTTACCTCCTTGCGCTTTTGCGGGATCAGCAGCGAAATGATGGTGCCGGAGGGCGTGTTGGGCTCTATGGCAAGCTGTACCGCTTCCCCATAGAGCATCCGCAGCCGCAGCATAACATTGACCAGCCCATGGGCATTTTCATCAAATTCATCCTTTCGCAGCTCCTGCAGCAGCCTTTTTCGCTTCTCCTCCTCCATTCCGCAGCCGGTATCCAGAATGCTGAGGCAAATCAGCCCGTCCGAGGTCAGATGCGCCTCCACCTGGATCAGCGTGCGCTCCATCGGGCTTTTCAGCCCATGGGTGATCACGTTTTCTACCAGGGTCAGGATGAGCAGAGCGGGAAGCGGAAAATCCATTACCTCCGGCGCGATGCTGGTTTCGTATTCCAGCTTGCCGGGAAAGCGCATCTGATTGATGGAAACATAGATGCGAACGTTTTCCAATTCCTGCGCCAGGGGGATTTCGCTTTCCTCCATGCGGGTGCTTGTCTGATAATATTTTCCCAGATACACCGCCATATTGGCCGCCGTCTCCAGATCCTCATTTTTGATCATGGTATACAGGCTGAACAGACAATTATAAAGGAAATGCGGCCGAATCTGCAGCCGAAGAAAGCGCAGCTGTGCGCGCTGCAATTGAATCTGCTTCACATACTGCTCTTCAATCAGATGCTGTATTCGTTCCAGCATCCGGTTGTAGTGCCTGGCAATCCGACCGAATTCATCATGATACCGCAGGCAGACCCGCTGGGATAAATCCCCCGAGCTGGCCTTATCCATGCTGGAAACCAATTTCTGCACCGGCTTTACCACCCTGCTGTAATTGAGCAATGCAAAAGCGGCGCATGCGGCCAGGCAGAGGGAAAAGAGGATCAGGATCCATTCACGCAGCAAAACCACCGGCCGCAGAAGCCTGGAATCATCAAAAAGGACGCCCACCTGGAAGCTGCCGTTTTCCACCAGCACGCAGGGAAACAGGCGGCCCGAAGCGGTTTTGATTCGTTCGCCGTTCTGAAAAGCCTGAATGAATGCCAGCCTTTCCCCGGTTTGCAGGAAGCCGCCCTGGCCATCCGAAAAGAAAATGGAAACCACATCCATGCCGGTGGTTGCATCGGCCAGAACCTGCATCAGGCTTTTTTCCGGAATTTCAATGATGATGCAGGGGCTGTTTTGCTCCCGCCGCAGAAAGCCCTCCGCGATGGTCAGGCTTTGCGGGTTTTCCTCCCGATTGATCGGCGAATCCAGCCCTGCGCCAAGGCGCGGGGCCACATGCCACTGGGCCTTTTTTCTCAGCTGCGCGTAGTATTCCTCATCCAGCCCCAGCTCCGTGATGCGGCGCACGCCATAGGCGGTGGAAATGGCCCAGCGCTCCCCGGGCATCAAAACCGTCAGGCGGACATCCAATGTCTGGTTATTCACCCGCAGCGCCAATGAATCCCCAAAACGCACATAGCCGTAAAGATCGGGCGCGGTATTGGCAGAAACGCAAAGCTGCATCAGCTCATCCTCAAGAAGAGAAATGCTGGCCAATGCCTCCGCATCGCTGAGCTGATCATGCAGGGCGTTTGCTACAGCCTGTATCGCCGTTTTATAGGAATCCACCACCTGGCTTCGGGCCTGGTCGATCCCGATGGTGCTGATCAGCATTCCCGCCGCCAGAACCAGCACGGAAAGTGCCAGAAAGCCCACAAACATCAGCCGAACGAAGGAGGAACGAAAGGAGCGTGCTATTTTTGAGAAAATCGGCGCCATGACAACCTCCGCGTTTATTCGCTTACAGGAACATAGGTGCATTCCGCAGGGGCGCGCTGGGCAATTTCCTGCGTTCCATCCGCCGCCCTGCGGATCTGCACAAAAATGGGGCCGTAGGGCGTGCAGACCGCGCCGCTTGCCTCTTCCAGGCCGAAGAGATGCGGAGCAATGGTAAAGCGGCGATAGCCCGCCTCCAAAGGACGAATGCCCAGAATTTCCCGCTGCAGATAAATCGCCGGGGAAGCGCTCCAGGCATGCGCGGCGCTGCGCGTCCAGTTGGGCAGGCCAATCCATGGGTTCTCTGCCGCTCTGGGATCGGCGCTCATATCAAACATTTCAAAGGTGGTTCTTGCGCCCCGCTTCAGCATTTCTCCCCAGTCACGCCGAATCACCTGCAGCGCCAGCGCATGCTCCTTCTGCGCGCATAGCGCCGCCAGAGAAAAATGCAGGAAAAAGGGCGAGCCGATCCGCACCACGCCATCCCTGGTTTCCCCTGCGATGGGGGCGCCGACCGTTCGGTTTCTGGGGGCGCCGCAGATATAGACGCCGTCCTCCACCAGGCGGACAAAGCGCATCACCTTTTCGATTTTTTCGGGCGGCACGCAGTGAAAAAGAATGGCCAGGGTATGGGTCTGCACGCTGACGCGGCTGCAGGAAAGATACTCCTCATAGCGCATCCGCCTTAATCCGGCCCGCTGGCAATAGGCGTCAAAGCGGGAAAAGGCGAATGCATCCCGGACGGTATCGACATAGGCCTCCTGCTGCGCATCCCAGCAGAAGGCATCGATGGCTGCAAGCAGACGCTGCCGGCGCTCCCGCCAAAGGCGCGCCTCCTCCGGAAGCGAAAGAATATCCGCCATTTCTGCCCCGAGCCGCAGGTTTTCCGCATAGGCCATATTATGCGCCGTGATTTCCCCGCAGGGCGGCAGATCATTATTGGCCCAGTCCAGCAGATTATAGCTGCCGCTCATATCGAATAATCCGCGCTCATTCACCCACCAGTGGGCGGTTTCCAGATTTTTGCGAAGGTATCCGTAATTTCGCTTCAGCTCCTCGGTGCTGCCGCCGGTCTGATAATGCTCCCAGATATGCGGGCCCAGCAAAAAGGACCACATGGGGATGCCGCCATAGCCGAAATGCATGATTTGCGCAGCGGATAGCCGCGGCTCCTCCGGGGAATCAAAGGCGTGGGTCAGCCCCAGCCGCTCTGCCCGCTGCCGGTATTCCTCCGTCTGGGTGCTGCCAATCAAATCCAGGCAGTGCTGATCAAAGCCCCATTCGCCGAAGTTCAGCAGGTTGATCAGCGAGGTGATCTGGCAATCGCCCGCCCAAAAGCCCTGCTCCCAGGTGGGGCAATCCACATAGGTATCCAGCATGCAGAGCCGGGCGGTTCTGGTGCAGATTTCAAATATCTGGTTCAGGCGCTCATCGCTGCAATGAAAGCGGCCCTGCGGCAGGCAGGGATACTGCGTGGCCCGAAAGGAAAGCTCCCGGATGGCCACCGGCCCGGTCATATTGCGGATGATAACGGAAAGGTATCGCGCGCCCCGGCGTGCGGGGCTGATGTATTGCTGGCTGCCTTCCCTTGCGATATAGCGGAAGCCGTTGGGATAATAAAGATAAAACGGGCCGGTTTTATCGCACATTTCGAAGCATTGAATATCAAAGATGGTTCCCGCCGGGGCATCCACGGCCAATTGAACATAACCGCAATGGATGTCGCCCATATCGACTGTAAAATGCAGATCCATCTGCTCCGGCATCGGATACAAAAGCATTTCCCCGCGAGGGCTGCACAGCGTTTCCGTCTGCCCGGCCTTCAGGCAAAGATCGGGGCGCGGAATCCGTTTGGCGGCAGGCGCAAAGGCATCCTCATAAAAGCTGCCGCGCACCTGATAATAATGCTGCCAGCGCACCTCTGCCAGGGAAAGCCCGGGGGCGCTTTCCCCGGGCCGCAGCCGTGCCCGTATTTCCTCCGGAAGCGCCAGATGGCTGCTTGCCCCGTGAAAGGCGGATAGCTGCGGCCAGAAGCGATGGATGCCGCCCTCTTCATTCCAGTTAAAGGAGAGCGAGTATTCGGGAAAGGCCACCGCTGCGGCTTCACAGGGCGCGCCCGCTATTTCTTCTGCCGAAAAGGTGAATTCTGCATTTTCGAAGAGCAGCTCCAGCCAATCCTGCTTGGTAACCAGCAGAAAATGGCGGCCCTTTGTCAGATGAATGGCTGTGTTCAGCCGGATTACCGTGCCGTCAATGGATATATCGGGCTTGCCATAGCGCTGATGCTGCGAGCGCACCACGCAATGGGTATCCTCCTGGGCCGTCAGATAGGCGGCGTACAGCGCCAGGCTGCCGCCGGAGGGCATCTGTATCGTCAGGCGGCTTCCCCTGGCCCTCTGGACGGCCTCCAGATTGCACAGCCGCTTAGGATAGATGATTTTTTCCTCCATCATTTGCGGGGCGTAGGGCGTCAGGTTTTTCCAGGGGCAATCCTGGCCTGCTTCCACGGCGGCGGGCCATTTTTCGTCGTCAAAATCGCCCCTTTGCCAGCCGTACTGGCATTGGCGCGCATCAAAGCGCTCTTCTCCGCGTTCCGGCATGGAAACGGCCATCGCCCGAACGGTGGACAGATAGGCCGTTTCCGCGCATGCCTTCCAGCCCTTCCCGGTCGCGCAGATAATTTTGCCGTCCTGCTCGATTTCCAGCGCCAGCAGAGAATCTGCATTGCATACCGCCAGCAGCGCAAGGCAGTTTTCGCCCGCCGTCAGCACATCGGATACATTGATCTCATCGTAAAATCGCTGAAAATCAAAACCGAATTCCTTACGCGTCAGAATGTTTTTTCCATTGCAGTAAACGAGAACCTGAAAATCTGCCGAAATGCGCAGCTTGGCCGGCCTGGCTGACGCATGAAAGCGCGCGCGGAAATATTGAAAATTTCCCGGAACGGATGAACGAATGGGAACAGCACTGCGAAACAAAACAAATCCCCCCCTGTATGCTATGCCTATCTTCTCATTTAGTATAGCGGGACAGACACAGGAGGACTTGCGTAATTTGATGCATTTTTTGTCGAAAAAGCACAGGTTTGGGGAGGAACGGGGGGACGGGGGAACGGGGAATAATTTGCGGGGGAACCACTTTTGACTCAAAAGTGGTTCCCCCGCGCCCCCTCCGAAAACCAGGGAGAAGGAACGGGATTTTTGCGGGAGGAGACTTTTGAGTCAAAAGTCCCCTCCC
>CAZJUJ010000051.1:0-19948 GCA_964549135.1 uncultured Oscillospiraceae bacterium
TCGGAGGGGGCGCGGGGGAACCACTTTTGACTCAAAAGTGGTTCCCCCGCAAATAATCCCCTCGTAATTATTTCTCCGTCCCTGCGGTCTGTGATTGACAAAAGGGCGGAGAGAAAGTAAAATAGTATACGGGATTTTCTGCTGATTTTTAAGGAGCAATGCATGAAAGAGTTTCCGATGGTACGATCCTGGCGGGCGGCGATCACGGGGGTGATTGTGGTTGCGGCGCCGCTAATGGCGTTATCGTTGACGCCGCTGACGGGGATATATGCAGCGATGCTAACGCTTTTATTTCTCCCCGCCGCGCTATGCATCACAGGGCTGACGGGCGGGCTTGCGCCCATGCTGCTGGGGGCCGCATCCGGCATATATGCCATGCATATTTTAGCGGGGCAGCAGGGCGCGCTGCTTGCGGCGGTATATGTGCTGCCGATTCTGGCGGTGTTTCTGCTGCTGGTTGAGCGGCGGGTGCCCTTCTGGAAAAGCTGCGGCTGGATGATTGGGGTGCATGTGCTGGCGCTGACGGGGGTTTATCTGCTTTTGCAGCAGATGACCGGGCAGAACCTGTACACAGCGGCGGGGGACGCGGTAATGAACGCGCTGGAGGAATGGGAGCTGGGCGATACCATGCTGTACCAGTTTTACAGCGCGGGCATGCTGACGCTGCCGGAGGAATTGAGCGAAAACGCGCTTTTGCAGATCGGGGACGCCTATATGCTTTCCCCTGCCGCCCGGGCAGACCTGCTGCTTTCCGTGCGCTCCTTTGTGCAGAGCGGCCTGGCCACGCTGCTGCCCAGCCTGATCGTAACCCAGAGCATTCTGGGCGGCGTATTATGCCTGCTGCTTTCCATTCGCTTTGGCTATCTTTCGGCGGAGCGCCGGGCCTTCCGCAGCGGGGATGAAAGCGCCTATGCCCCCGGGGACGCGGGCAAAAAGCCGCAATTGGATTTTCCCACCCTGGGCATGCCGCCCCTTTCCCTGTGGCATCTGCCCCGGGGCACGGGCTGGAAGGCAGGCGCGGCGCTGGCAGCGGGCTATCTGCTCCAGGGCGGGTCAAGCGCGCCCGTGGTCATTGCGGGGATCATTCTCTATAGCGCCGCCACCGCGATTTTTACGCTGCAGGGCGCGGCGCTGATCAATTTCATGCAGAAAACCCGGGGAATCAAGCGCGTCTGGCGCATCATCGTGCCGATTTTGCTGATGCTGCTTTCCGTGCTTTCCCTGATTGGGATTTTTGATCAGATTGTGAATATCCGCGGGCTGAGAAAGCCCCGGGAACCGAAGGAGGACGAATAAAATGAAGGTTATTCTGCTGGCCGATGTCAAGGGCACCGGCAAAAAACAGGACATCGTAAACGTAAGCGACGGCTTTGCCCGCAATTTCCTTTTCCCCAAAAAACTGGCCATGGAGGCCACTCCCGGCGCAGCCAAGGAGATTGAGCGCAAGCAGGCCGCCGAGCGCGCCCGGGAAATGGAGCGCCGGGCGGAGGCCGAAAAGAAGGCCGCCTCCCTGCGGGGCAAGGTCATCCGCGTGGCCGCCAAATGCGGCGCGCAGGGCCGTCTTTACGGCTCCATCACCGGCGCGGAAATCGCCGCCGCCCTGAAGGAGCAGCATGGGGTAGACGTGGATAAAAAGAAGATCGAGCTTGCCGAGGCCATCCGCACCGTGGGCGAAACCGAAGCGGTGGTCAAGCTCTATCCCGAAATCAGCGCGAAAATGACCGTGCGCGTCACGGCAATCGAGGCATAACATGGATACCGCGCCCGCCTACGCCCCCATTCCCCCGCACAGCATCGATGCGGAAAAATCCGTTCTGGGCTCCATGCTGCAGGACAGCGCCGCCGTATCCGCCGCCGGGGAGCTTTTGCTGGCCGAGGATTTTTATGTGCCTGCGCACCGGGAAATCTTTGACGCGGCCAAGGCCCTGGCTGCCAACAATATGGCGGTGGATCTGGTCACCATGGATGCCGAGCTTTCCCGCCGGGGCACGCTGCCCGGCATCGGGGGAACGGAATACCTGATTGAGCTGACCCAGTTTGTGCCCACCACGGCCAACGTGCGCTATTACATCCGCATCGTCAGCGAAAAATCCACCCTGCGGCGGCTGATTCAGGCCGCGGGGGAGATCTCCCAGGCCGCCTATGCCCAGGAGCAGGATCTGCCCGATGTGCTTTCCCTGTCCGAAAAGCTGATCTTTGATATTGTCATGCGCCGGGATGGGGGCGAGGATCTGCAGCACATCAAGGAGGTGCTGACCCGCACCTATGAGCAGATGGAGGAATACGCCCGCCTGAAGGGGGGCGTTTCCGGCGTGCCCACGGGCTTCTACGGGCTGGATAATATGCTGACCGGCCTGCACGGGGGCGAATTGGTGCTGGTGGGCGCACGCCCCTCCATGGGCAAAACCTCCTTCGCCATCAATATGCTCTCCAATGCCGCCCGCAAGGGGGCCAAGGTGGCCTTTTTCAGCCTGGAAATGCCCCGGGAGCAGATCGCCATGCGCATTCTCTGCGGGGATTGCCGGGTGAACCTGCAATCGGTGCGCAAGGGCATGCTGCGAGATGAGGACTGGATGAAGCTGGCCCGTTCCCTGGCCCCCCTGGCCGCCAGCGATATTTATATCGATGATACCTCGGGCCTGACCCCGGGGCAGATGCGCTCCCGCTGCCGCCGGCTGATGATGGATCACGGCCTGGATATGATCGTGGTGGACTATCTGCAGCTGATGGGCTCGGATAAAAAGGCCGAAAGCCGCCAGGTGGAGGTGGCCGAAATCTCCAGAAGCCTGAAGGCCATCGCCCGGGAATTGAATGTGCCCCTGGTGGCCCTGGCCCAGCTTTCCCGCGCCAATGAAAAGCGCGGCTCCGGCGGCTACCGCCCCATGCTTTCCGACCTGCGCGATTCCGGCTCTATCGAGCAGGATGCAGACGTTGTCATGTTCCTGCACCGGGAGGCCTACTATAACCGGGATGCGGAAACCCAAGATAACATCGCCGAGGTCATTATCGCCAAGCAGAGAAACGGCCCGGTGGGCACGGTCAAGCTGGCCTGGCTGGGCGAATACACCCTCTTTGACAACCTGGCCAGCGATGCCGGATAATACGCAGCTTTTTTCAGCAGGGGCATTCCTTTTTTTCTGAGGAATGCCCCGCCGCATTGACGGCGGGCCGCCCCGCCTGCCGCCGCCTTTTCAGCAAGGAGGAAATACACGCCATGGAAACCCAAACGCCGCTGCTTACCCTGCGGGGCATCCGGAAATCCTTTGGAGATTTCGAGGCCCTCCGGGGGATTGATCTGGATATTTACCCCGGCGAATTTCTCACGCTGCTGGGCCCCTCCGGCTGCGGAAAAACCACCACGCTGCGGGTGATTGCCGGGCTGGAAACCGATCACGCCGGTACCGTCACCCTGGATGGGGCGGATATTACCGCCCTGCCCCCGGAAAAGCGCGCGGTCAATACCGTGTTTCAGAATCTGGCCCTGTTCCCGCATATGAATGTGGAAAAGAATATCGGCTATGGGCTGAAAATGCGGGGCATGAAAAAGGAAGAGATTGCGCGCCGGGTGGAGGAGGCACTGGCCATGGTGCAATTAAGCGGCCAGGGGAAGAAACTGCCCTCCCAGCTTTCCGGCGGGCAGAAGCAGCGGGTGGCCCTGGCCCGGGCGCTGGTTCTGCAGCCCCGGGTGCTGCTGCTGGATGAGCCGCTCAGCGCCCTGGATCTGCATCTGCGCCGCCATATGCAGGGGGAATTAAAACGCATGCAGAAGGAATTGGGCATTACCTTCCTCTACATCACCCATGATCAGGAGGAGGCGCTGAATATGTCCGATCGGGTGGCGCTGATGCGGGATGGGAAATTCGTCCAGATCGGCGCCCCCGCCGAATTATACGATCACCCCGAATCCCTCTTCGCCGCCTCCTTTATGGGGCAGAGCAATATTCTCAGCGGCGTAATCACCGGCATCGGCGGGGAAAAGGCGATGCTGGAAACCGGCGGGTTTTCCATCCCCTGCCTGAGCCATCGGCCCGTCGCCGTGGGGGATCGGATGGCCCTGTGCCTCCGGGCGGAGCGGCTGCATTACGCCGCCCATCCCACAGGCGATATTCACATCAGCGGCATCCTGCGGGAGCATACCTATGTGGGCGGCCTTCAGCGGGCCCGGATCGAATTGCCGGATGGGCAGATGCTGCTGGCCCAGCGCCAGGCAGAGGAAAAGGAGGAATGCACCGTGGGCACCCGGGTGTTCCTCTGGTGGAATCCGGCGGCCGCCGCGCTGGTGCCCTGGGAGGATATGGCCCATGAAAGCTGAAAAACCCCGGAATCGCCGCCCGCTTCTGGCCCTGCCCATGTATATCTGGGTCATTGCCTTTGTGGGGCTGGCGCTGCTGTATATCGTCGGTCTTTCCTTCCTCGCCCGGGGCGAGGCCCTGACGGTCACGGGCGAAATCACCGCCGATAATTATGCCCGGCTGCTGGATCCCAAGTATGGCAAGGTGCTGTGGCTTTCCCTGCGTCTGGCAGGGCTGACCACCCTGATTTCGCTGCTGCTGGGCTATCCCTTTGCCTATTTCATGGCCAAGGCCAGTGATCGCTGGCGGCCCTGGCTGATGATTCTGGTCATTGCCCCCTTCTGGACGAATGCGCTGATCCGCATCTATGGCTGGAAAATTCTTTTGTATGCCAATGGCCCAATCAATCAGCTGCTGCAGGGGCTGGGGCTGATCCGCAAGCCCCTGAAAATGCTCTATACCGAGGGCTCGGTGCTGCTGGGCATGGTATACGCCATGCTGCCCTTTGTGATCCTGCCCGCCTATACGGGCATTGAGCGCATGGACTGGGGCCGGGTGGAGGCGGCCCGGGATCTGGGCGCGTCCCCCGCCCGGGCATTCTTTACCGTGACCCTGCCCATGACCGCCCCCTCCCTGCTGGCCGCCTGCGTGCTTACCTTCCTGCCCAGCGTGGGCCTGATCTTCCTTTCCGATATTCTGGGCGGGGCGAATACGGTTTTGTGGGGCAATCTGGTGCATGATGAATTGCTGAAAAGCCGGGATCTGCCCTTTGCCGCCGCCCTGAGCAGCGTGCTGCTGCTGCTGACCGCGCTGGTAATCCTGCTCTATCGCCGGGCCGGTGGCAGCAATGAGGAGATGGTATTTTGAAAAAGAATGGAATCGGGGCAAAAATCTATCTGGCGCTGATGCTGATGCTGATGTATCTGCCCATTGTGATCGTGGTGCTGTATTCCTTTAACGCCAGCACCGCCCGGGTGCCTACCGTGTTTACCGGCTTCTCCCTGCAGTGGTATGAGGCGCTCTTTGATGATCAGCGGGGCTATGGCGAGGCGCTGAAAACCAGCCTGCAGGTGGGCTTTTTCAGCGTGCTGCTCTCCTCGCTGCTGGGCAGCCTGGGTGCCCTGGGCCAGGCGCGGAAAAAAACGCGCAATACCCTGGGCGAAAAATTGCTCCGCGGCAGCCAGAGCCTGCTGGAAAGCCTGGTGGTGCTGCCCGTCATGATCCCGGAAATTATTCTGGGCGTGGCGTTTATGCTGCTCTTCTCCCTCCTGGGCCTGCCCTCCGGCGTCCTTACCCTGGTCATCGCCCATACCACCTTCTGCGTGCCCTATGTCTATCTGCTGGTTAAAAGCCGCTTGGCAACCCTGGGCGATGAAATGGAAAACGCGGCCCGGGATCTGGGCGCTTCCCCCGCCCGCGCCATGCTTACCATTACCCTCCCCCTGATCCGCCCCGCCGTCCTCTCCGGCGCACTGCTCTCCCTGGCTATGAGCCTGGACGATTTTATGATCAGCTTCTTCGTCAGCGGCCCGAATTCAACCACCCTCCCGCTGAAAATCTATTCCTCCGCCCGCTACGGCGTCTCCTCCCAGATTAACGCCCTCTGTACCATCATGCTCCTCTTCGTCTTCCTCCTCGTTATCCTTAGCCAACTCGTCCTGAAAAGAAAACATGCCTGACAGGAACGGGAACGGGGAATAATATTGCGGGAGGATGCTTTTGCGTCAAAAGCACCCTCCCGCACCCTCCCGAAAACCAACTCTGGATGTTTCATGGAAGGTTATAACGAAGTTGAATGCCAGTGAAGCAACAGAAAGCAAAATATAAAAAGTAAAGCAGCAATGCCTGCACCAGCGTGAGAGCATTACTGCTTATTCTAACCAGGTTGAACGCCAGTGAAGCAAAGAAAACGAAAGACTCTGGCTTCTAAGAATATCCCGCTTAAAAAGCGGCTCCGGATGGTTCGTGGAAGAATAAACCCAAGTTGAATACCAGCGAAGCAAAAGAGCGCAAGCAGTAATAAACAAAACAGCAATGTCCTCATCAAAGCGTGAAGGCATTGCTGCTGTTTTTCTAACCGCTATTCGTTTTTGCTGCTCTGGCATTCAACCTGGCAGGAACCTCCCATGCTCCATCCAGAGCCGGTTTTCGGGAGGGTGCGGGAGGGTGCTTTTGACGCAAAAGCATCCTCCCGCAATATTTTCTTTCGTCCCCGTCCCCGTCAGATTTCGGGGAGGGTGATTTCGATTTCGCGGCCCAGTTCAGCGGAGCGTGCGATGCCGGAGATAATCGCCTGATTTTTGATAATCTGGCTGGTAGGAACGGGCGCGGGGCCGTTTTCGCGAATTGCGGTCAGGAATGAGCCGATTTTGCGATCCCAGAGGCTGCCCTCTTCGGGCTTATCCTTCAGGATAGGCACCTGCATTTCCATGCTCTGCCCGGCCACCTCGCGATAGATGGTCATGGGGCCGCCCACGGTGCCATTCCAGCAATCGGTGGAGGGAATGCGCAGGCCGCCCTGCGTGCCCAGAATGATGGTATCGCCGGGGGTATTGACATTCATGGCCCAGGCGATGCGGAAATCCAGAATAATATCGCCCTCCAGCCGGATCAGCGCGCCCGCGAAATCATCCACGCCGAATTTGGCGGCGATGGCTTCGGGGTTCTTCGCGCTGTAGCGATAGGTTTCCGGATTGGTGCCGAAATAGGCGGTCTTGAAGCCGGAAACGGTCTTGGGCGCGGGATAGCCAATGGCGTTCAGCACCATATCCAGGGAATAGCAGCCGATATCCCCCAGCGCGCCGACACCGGCCGTATCCTTTTCGATAAAGGTCGTCTTGACATCCGAAACAGGAATGCCCCGGCGACGGCCGCCGCCGGTCTGGATGTAGTAAATCCTGCCCAGCTCGCCGGATTCCACAATGCGCTTGATCTGCTGCATGTTCCGGTCAAAGCGGGGCTGGAAGCCCAGGGTCAGGATCTTGCCGCTGCGCTTTTCGGCGCGCATCATATCGGCGGCATCCTCCATCGTGACGGAAAAGGGCTTTTCCAACAGCACGTTCACGCCACGCTCCAGGGCATAAATGGTGGGCGCGGCATGCTGGCAATTGTAGGTGCAGACGGATACGCCGTCCAATTCCTCCCGATCCAGCATCTCCTCATGGGATTCATAGCAGCGGGCACTCTCCACGCCGAATTCTTCAAAAAACGCTTTGGCCTTGCCGGGCACCAGATCACAGCCCGCCACGATTTCAATATCATCCCGCTGCAGATAGGCCCGCATATGGGCATGTGCAATGCCGCCGGTGCCAATAATGCCGATTTTCAGCTTCTTTTCCATGTTTCATCCCGCTTTCTTTTGTCATGCCGCGCCGCTCAGGGCGGACGACACGTTTTTTCCTCGTGGTCATTATAGCATTCTCCGTTTTCAGCGTCAATGCGGGAAGCGCAAAAATCTTTCCCCTCTGCCCTACCTGCAAAAGCAGAGGGCTCCCGCCCCAAAAAGCGGAAGCCCCCGTTTTTCTTACCCATCAGCCATTGCCCGCCAGGGCGGAATCATAGCGCATTTCTTCAATCACGCCGCTTTCCATATTCACCAGCACGGAATAAATGCCGTCCTTCTCCTGCCAGGCCTCGCCCTGCTTCAGCCAGAAATGGAGCCGCACGCAGGGAATTTCCGCCTCCAGAATGTACTCCAGGGCATAGACGGAATCCTCCTCTTCCAGGGAAAGCAGCGCGGCCTGGGCTTCATCCAGGGCATACTCCCCGGCAATGGCCTGCCGGGCCAGGCTTTCGGCCTCCGCAAGGGTGATCTTCGCCGCGGCCTCCACCGCCATCCTGTTTTCCTGCTGGCGGCGCGTATATTCCTCCCAGGTCATTTCGGGCAGCGCCGCATCCCTCAGCAGCCCGTTTTCCTTCATGTACTGCGTCGTCCCCTGAAAATCCCGAATATACTGGGTAAGCTGCTCCGCGCCCCAGGCCCGGGCGGAAAGGCCGCCCGCCGTATCCACATGCTCCAGGCTCCAGCCGGCTTCGGCCTTGCCCGCCTGCACAAATACACTGTAAACGCCCAGCCGGTTTTCGCCCGCCCGCACGCCGGGATCCTCCGCTTCATAAAGCACCACGGCGCTGCCATCCGCATTTTCCACCAGGGTGCGATGGAACAGCGTCATCATTTCTGCAGTCAGGCCATATTTCTGCTCCAGGGCCGCATCGGCCAGCTTCAGCGCATCATACCGGGGCGAAAAAAGGCTGCCCGCCGCCAGCGCGGCCGCGGATATAAGCATCAGCGAAAGGGCCAAAAGCAGCGCAAGAGAGCATTTCTTTTTCATGATATGGGTTCCTCCTCGTTCCATTTTTTCCAGCACGCGCAGGCGATTTTCATTCCGCCATTGCAAAGGGGAAAGCTCGGCATCCAGCCGTTTCCGCATTTCATTCATCCTCGTTCCATCCTTTCAGCGCCTGCCGCAGCAGCGCATTGGCCTTTTTCAGCAGCCGCTTGGCTGTGGATGCAGAAATTCCCATGGCCCGGGCCGTTTCCTCCAGGGACATGCCCTGGTAATACCGCAGCAGCACCGCCATTCTTTCCCGTCTGGGCAGCGCGCCCACCGCACCGGCGATTTCGCCGCGAAGGAGGCCATCCTCCTGCCGGGATTGCCCGGGCATTTCCTCCGGGGTCACGCTGCGATCCATATGCCGGAACCATCCCGTACGCTGATAATCCCTGCAGGTATTGACCGCAATGCGAAACAGCCAGGTTTTTTCGCTGCATTCCCCCTTGAAACGGGGCAGCGCCTTCCATGCCTTGACAAACGTATCCTGGGCCGCATCCTCCGCCTCCTGCCAATCCCCCAGCTGCAGGGCGCAGAGGCGGAGCATATCCGTGCCGTAGGCCGTCATCATGGCCTCGATCCGGGCGTTTCGATCTGCATCCATGGCTTTCTGCCTCCTTTCACTGATTAGACGGGCGCGATGGAAAAAATGGGTCACGATATCCAAAAAGATTTGCTCTTCCAAAGGTTTTTCCTTCCCGGCGGAACACAAAAAGAGGCCCTCTGCCGTCTTACCGACAGCAAAGGGCCGAATGGGCAGGCGGGCGGGGGCCCGTATCTCCTTTCCGGAGCGATGGACACCCCGCTCCCGCCAGCCTGCGTTTTATGCTTAATTTCTGCTGATGCGCAGCGTCTTGACCTCGAAGGTATGGAAGTGCAGCTTCACGCTGCCCTCCTCCAGCTGCATTTCTTCCTGCTTGTTTTCCAGCATATCGCACGCCCAGATTTTCCCGCAGGGCACATGAATGCCCAGCGTGCAATCGGTATCGGCGCGCTTGCTCTCATACAGGCGCAGGATCATATCGCCGCTGCCATCCTCGGCAGGCTTGACGGTATCGATATAGACATTGGGCTCGTCCACTTCAAAGGCGCTGAAGCTCTCCAGGGTGCCCGGGGCCACCTGCAGCGGCACATTCAGGTCATAGGCCTCATCCACCACGGGGCTGTCAATGAAGCTGCCCTCCCAGCCGATAAAGGCGTAGGTAAAGGTGTGCAGACCGTTATCCGCCCGCATTTCGGGGCTGGAGGCCGCCCGCAGCAGCGTAAGCTGCAGCTCATTGCCATTCATGCTGATGCCGTATTTGCAGTCATTGAGTACCGCCGCGCCGTGGCTCATATCGCACAGGGCGCTGTAGCGCTGATTGCAGACCTCAAAGCGATCGCTGTCATAGAGCCGGGAACGATGGGTGGGCCGCTGCATATAGCCAAACTGGATTTCGTTGATGCCCTCGGTGGCCTGTACGTTCACGGGGAAGGTCACCTTCAGCAGCCGGTGCAATTCCTTCCAATCCACGGTGGTAACAAAATCCAGGCGGCGGCTGCCCGCCTCCAGCACGATATCCTGGGAGAAGGAGGAGGAAAGCACCTGCCGCTCCATATGCAGCACGGCGCGCAGGCCCTTTTCTTCCTTGACGGAGAGGGTCACGGGCTCCTCCAGCGCCACGGGCTGCAGGATATAATGAGAATCGATATCCCAGGCGTCAAACAGCCGCGGCACATCCTTGTACATCAGCAGCCGGTTCATCGCACCGGCGGCAAATTCGCGGCCCGTTTCCTTTTCGATGAAGGAAACCACCTCGCCCCGGGCGTTCACTTCCACCCGCACGATCTCGTTTTCCATAACCGCGCCGTTTTCGGTCAGCTTCGCCGTGGATACCTCCGCTTCGATCTGCTGCCCGGCGGGATGCAGGGAAACAGCGCCCATGGAGGGCACGGTCACATGGGCCAGCACGCCCTTTTCGGTCTTCTGCACGGGCACGGCCTCGCCATCCTCGGTCTCCGCGCCCTCGGCAAATGCATCGGGCAGCAGCACAAGACCGGTGCGGTCAAAGCTGAGGGAATTGAATACCGTTGCGCCCTCGCCCTGGGCCAGCGCGGCCATGGCATCGGCCTTGACGGCGTTTGCCTCCTGCTGAATCCAGATATGATCCCGGCGGGCATCCTCATAGACCCGGGCAATGGAGGAGCCGGGCAGAATATCATGGAAATGATTGAGGAGCAGCTTTTTCCAGGCCGCATCCATCCGGGCGGCGGGATATTCCGCGCCCTTCAGCATGGCCAGGCTTCCCCACAATTCGGCCTCGCGCAGGGCGATTTCGCCCAGGCGATTTCCCTTCTTAATGGCGGCCTGGGAGGTAAACACGCCGCGATGGGCGGAGAAATACAGTTCGCCCACATAGGTATGCTTGGGGCCGCCCTTCTTTTCCATGTCCTCAAAGAAGACCACGGGCGATTCATTGCGCACCTTGGGCATGCCCTCCAGATTGCCCTCGCGCTTGATGTATTCGATGTAATCCCGGCTGGGGCCGCCGCCGCCATCGCCATAGCCATAGGGCAGCAGGAAGGCATCCAGATCCCGCTTCTGCACCCGCTTGTTCCAGGTGGAGCAGATTTCGTGGGGATGGGTGCAATAGGTATAGCTGGTGGGCAGGAAGGATACAACCTCGCTTCCGTCCGCGCCCTGCCATTTGAAATAATGATAGGGGAATTGATCGCCCTCATTGTACGACCAGAAGATCTTCTGGGTGACCAGATATTTGACCCCGCAGCCCTTGAGGATCTGGGGCAGCGCGGCGGAATAGCCAAAGGTATCCGGCAGCCACAGCACAACGCTGTCCACGCCCAGTTCTTCCTTGTAATAGCGCTTGCCGTGCAGAAGCTGGCGGATGAGGGATTCGCCGCTGGTCATATTGGTATCTGGCTCCACCCACATGGCGCCCTCGGCAATCCACTGGCCATCCTTAATGGCCTTGCGGATGCGCTCATACAATTCGGGATAATGCTCGCGGCACATTTCGTAGGCCGCAGGCTGGCTCTGCAGGAATTTGTATTCCGGGTTCTGCTCAATCAGGCGCAGCTGCTGGGCAAAGGTGCGGCTGGTCTTGCGGCGGGTTTCATCCATGGGCCAGAGCCACGCCAGATCCAGATGCGCATTGCCGATAGCATAGAATTCCGGCACGGTGGAGCCGTTCTGGGCCTCAAGCAGCGGCCGCAGCGCCTCCCGGGCCGCCCGATAGCTGGCGATGCGGCCCTCCAGGGGCTGCTCAAAATCGGCCTCCAGGGTGGCCTTTTCCAGCGCGCCGGCGATCTTATCCGCCCGCAGGCTTTCCGCATCCACTTCATCGCCCAGCTGCCGCAGGGTTTCCAGATCCATATACAATTGATACGCATCCTCATTCCAGATGCCGTAGGTCAATTGCCCCAATTCTGCGCGCTCACGCCCCGCCTTGGGATCCTGAAACGCGCCGGGCAGCACCGGGCCGGTATCGCAGCCGGGGAAATAATGCCCGGCGTAGGCCTCCATGAGCAGATCATAGCTGCGCCCCGCCTCGCCGGAAAGGGTCAGCACGTTATCGATGATGTAATGATGGGGGGTGCTTACCCAATCGGCACGGTAGGTGCCAAAGGATTTGCCGTCCACAAACAGCGTGGTTTCCCCGCCGGTATGCAGATCCATCACGATCCGCTTGCCCGCCGCCTCTTCAGGCAGCGTGATTCTGCTCTTCATCCAGCAGTATTCCCATTCGTGCCCCCAGGCCGTGCCCGGAGCCATGGGCTTAAAATCCCCCTTCAGCGCTTCCTCTGGGGAGAGGTAATCCATGGTCAGAAAGGCCTCCACATCGATCTTGCCCAGGGGCAGATACAGATCCTGCTTCAGCGTCTTCAGCCAATGCTCCAGCCGCCCCTTCCATTCCGAATGCATGTACTTCATATTATTCCTCTTTTCACTCCTTCTGTTCCCAGGGATTGGGGGTGAAATCGCCGCCGCGGCACCACTTCAGGTATTGCAGCGCATGCTTCTGCGCCGTCATTTCCCATTCCTTTTTGTAGATGGGATCGTGATACCCTTCCACGCAGATATCCCCGGTGTATCCGCCGGTATGCAGAATGTAGATGATGTCGCGCCAGTCGCTGTCGCCAAAGCCGGGGGTGCGCTCCGGGGCATACCAATCGGTATTGCACAGCACGCCGTATTCCTCCACCGCATGGCGATCCACGCTGGCATCCTTGCCATGTACATGATACACCTTTTTTACCCATTTGCGCAACTGGGAAATGGGATCAATCAGCTGAATCATTTGATGGGCCGGCTCCCATTCCAGGCCCAGGGCATCGCTTGGCACCTCATTGAACATTTTCTCCCACGCCCGGGGATTAATGGCAATATTGCAGGTGGCGCGATCCCAGGTGCCGCCCATGGGGCAGTTTTCCAGGGCCAGCCTGACGCCCCGATCCTCCGCGCGCTTGGCAAGCTCGCGGAAAACCTGGCCGAATTTGCCGAAGGCCTCATCCATGGGCCGATCCTCAAACGCGCCCGCAAAGGTGGATACCGTCTTTGCGCCGTAGAGATGGGCGGCGTCAATGGCGCGCTCCAGATTATGCTGATGCTCTTCAAACTGGATGGCGTTGCAATAATAGCCCAGGGTGGTAATCTCTACGCCCTTTTCCTGTGCCAGGGCCTTCATGCGGGGGCCCTGCTCTTCAATATTCACGCCGTAATATTCCATGTGATAATTGACCGACAGCGTCTCAAAGCCTGCGTCTGCCATATGGGGGCCCCATTGCTCCGCCAGGGGGCCGGGCAGGCAGGTGCCGATGCGAATCTGAGAAATATCATAATGAGGAAGCATTGCTTTCATCCTTTCCTGTTTGCTGAAATGCGCATGAATCACTTTTATTCCGGCTGCACCAGTGAATGGAAGCATAGCACCTTGCGCTCATTGCCCAATTCGAGCATTTCGGGCCGCGCCTGACGGCATTCATCCGTGGCATAGGGGCAGCGCGGGGCAAACTTGCAATAGGTAATGGCGTATTCCTTATCCTCCATATCAGGCATCACCATGGATTCATCCCATTTATCGCCTACCCTCGGCACGGCGTTCATCAGCAGCTCCGTATAGGGATGGGCGGGATTATCCATAATGCTCTTGGCCGGGCCGTATTCGATCAGGCCGCCGCGGTACAGCGTGGCGATGTAATCGGATACATAGTAGGCAGTGGAAAGATCGTGGGTGATGTAGATGAAGGAAACATTGTATTTATCCTTGAGTTCCTTGAAGAGATTGACGATATTCATCTTCATGGAGGCATCGATGGCGGCCACAGGCTCATCGGCAATGATCAGCTTGGGGCGCGTAATCAGCGCCCGGGCGATGGATACGCGCTGCAATTCGCCGCCGGAAAACTGGGTGGGGTATTTGCCCCTGACTACCTCCAGGGACATGCCCACGTTCCGCAGCGTTTCATCAATCAGCTTTTCCGCCTCGGCCCGGGTTTTGCAGATGCCCAGCCGCAGCGCGGTATTGAACAGATAGCTGTCCACCGGCTTGCGGGCGGAGAAGGTTTCAAAGGGGTTCTGGAAAATGGGCTGCACATCCAGCCGGAATTGCTTGGGATCATACGCCTTCCGATCGGAATAGTCATTGCCCATCAGCCGGATTTCGCCTTTATCCGGCCGGTACAGGCGAAGAATCATCTTGCACAGCGTGGATTTGCCGCAGCCCGATTCGCCCACCACCGAGAGAATGACCGGCTTGCCCGCGTCAATATCCAGCGAAATATCATCCACGGCCACCAGCTTTTTGCCCATCAGCATGCCGCCGATGCGGAAAATTTTGCTTACATTTTTGATTTCAAGCAGCTTCTGCGACATCTCACTTCACCTCCGGTTCCAGATAATGGCAGGCAGCGAAGCGGCCGGGCTTGATCTCCTGGAATTCGGGCACTTCCTGCCGGCATTTTTCCGTGGCATGGGGGCAGCGCGGGGCAAAGCGGCAGCCGGGAGGCGGATTCTTCAGAGACGGCGGACGGCCGGGAATGCCGATTTTCTGGCTCTTATCGCCTACCCTGGGCAGCGCGCCGATGAGCATCTTGGTATAGGGATGCAGGGGATCATTGAAAATATCCTCCGTATTGCCCAATTCCACAAAACTCCCCGAATACATGATGCCCATACGGTTGGTGATCTGGTAATGCACGCCCATATCATGGCTGACGATGACCAGCGTGTTTTTAAACTGCCGCTGCAGGCGGGTCAGCATCATCAGGATGCCCCGCTGCACCACCACATCCAGCGCGGTGGTGGGCTCATCGGCCAGCACCACCCGGGGGGACATGAAGGTGGCCAGGGCGATAATGGCCCGCTGGCGCATACCGCCGGAAAGCTGGAAGGGGAAGGCCTCCAGCACATCCCGGGAAAGGCCCAGCTCCTCCAGGTATTTGCCCACCCGCTCCAGGGTCTGGGCCTCGGTTTCATTCTGGCGGTCTTCCTTGGGAATGGAATCCAGGAATTGCTTTTTCAGCCGCACGATGGGGTTCAGCACGCTCTGGGCGGCCTGGGGAATATAGGAGATATGATTCCACCAGCTTTTGCGGATTTCGCCGCTTTCATAGGAAAAGGGCTTTCCGTTCTTTTCGCCGCTGAGGATCACCCGGCCCTCGTCAATTTCCAGCGGGAATTCAATGATGTCATACAGTGTTTTGAGAAGCGTGGATTTGCCGCATCCGGATTCGCCGGCAATACCAAAGATTTCGTCATCCCTGATTTCGAAATTCACGTCCTTTACGACATGAACATTGCCGTCGATGGTTTTATAGGAGGCGGACAGATGATCAATTTTCAGCATCTTTATCTACCTCTCTTCATGGACATATAATCGTTGTAGCCCGTAATGAGCATGAACAGGCCCACAAACAGCAGAATGGTGGCCAGAATGGGGGGCAGAATCCAGTTCCAGCGCTGGGCCATGATGGCGTTGTAATTGCGCGCCCATTGGATCATATTGCCCAGAGAAACCAGATTGGCCGGGGAGAGGCCCAGCACCGCCAGGCTGGATTCAGAGCCGATGGCGTTCAGCGTGGCATTCATGAAATTGGAAAGCGACCAGGTCAGCGCGTAGGGCAGAATTTCCGTTACAACCACCTGCACCGTCCCCTCGCCGGAGAACCACGCCGTATGGATGAAATCGCGCTCCTTCATCGTCAGCGCCATGGAGCGGATCTGCCGCGAGGGCCAGGCCCAGGCAAACATGGCCAGCACCAGCGCCAGCAAAAATACCGTGGATTTGCTGCCCTTCATCAGCGATGTCATCAGGATCAGCACCGGCAGGGAGGGAATCACCACGAAGGTATCGGTTATGACGGTCAATACTCTGTCCAGCTTGCCGCCCACAAAACCGGCAACCAAGCCCACAAACACGCCCACCACCGTGCCAATCAGCGCCACGATGAAGCCGATGAGCAGCGAATTATGGATGGCCTCAATCAGCAGCCAGAAAATATCCTGGCCCTGAGAGGTGGTGCCGAAGAGATGCTCCCAGGAGGGGGGCTTATTCTTCATGCGGATATTGTTGGGGAAGGGATTCACATGCGGGAAATAATACACAACAAAGCCAAGGATCAGGAAGAAAGCGGTGATGATGATGCCCGCCTTCAGGCGAAAGCTGGCGTTTTTCCAGAATTTCTTCATATGCTTCTTTCCCCCTTTTCTCAGCTATAGCGGATCCGCGGATCGATGAAGGGATAAATCAGGTCAGCGATCAGCGTACAGGTAGCAATGGCGACAATGGAGATGGTAATGCAGCCCAGAATCATGTTATAGTCCGATTGCACGATGGCCGATTGGATCAGCGTGCCCACGCCGGGATAGGTGAAGATGATTTCGGTCATGATCGAGCCGTTGAAAACCCCGCCCAGGCTCATGGCCAGCGCCGTGATCTGGGTCAGAATGGAATTGCGGAATACATAGCTGAAGCCAATCTTGCCCTCGCTCAGGCCGCGATAGCGGGCATAGAGGACGAAATCCTCTTCAGCGGTGGTGGCCGCCAGCGATTTCATGGAGATGATCCACCAGCCGGTGCCCAGCAGCAGCATCGATACCGCCGGAAGAACGGATGCCCTGAGCAGGGAGGTGATGAATTTCCATAGGCCGCCGCTGTAGTAAATGGTGGTCGTCAGCGGGAACCAGCCCAGCACGAAGGAAAATACGATCTGCAGCACCAATGCCACAATGAAATACGGAATCGGGTAAATGCAGATGGCAATGCTCTCCAGAATCTTGGAGGAGCGCTTATTCTTGCGGAAACCGGCCAATAGACCGATCAGATTGCCGATGCACCAGGCCACCACGGTGGTAAACAGCGATAGCCCCACGGTGTATGGCAGATTGCGAAGGATGATCTCTGTTGCAGGTGTTGGGAAGCTCATCAGCGAAGGGCCGAATTCAAAATGGAGCAGACCATTCCACAGGAAGGAAAGATACTGATCCCACAAAGAGCCCTCCAGGCCAAACTGCACGCGCAGCTGCTTGCGCATGGCTTCCTTCGCCGCAGGATCCATGGAGCCGGAGCGCGCTTCGATCTGGCCCATCATGGTTTCCACCGGGTCGGAAGGGAACATGCGGGGAATGAAGAAGATAAACGTAACGCCGATCATAATGGTCAGCGCCCAGGTCATTAGGCGCAGGCCAAAATATTTCCAGAATTTCACGGGTCACACCCCTCTTTACTTTTGATCGCAGGGCCCGCACCGCCGCAGCAGGAGGGACGCGCCCAGCCGGACGTGAAAATGCTAAGAGGGCACGCACCGCCGGATGGCGGCGCGTGCCCGATTGTGTGCTTGCTTTCAGCAATCGTTATCCATTACTCAGCCACGGGGTTGAGATGGGGCACGATATACTTGAAGCAGCTCCACCACCACCAGGGGCCGTTGTAGGGATTCTCGGCATTGGGATAGCCTTCCCAAACGGTGCTGTTGGTAGGAACAAACTTCACGCCAGAGTGGAAGCCGATGAAGGGCATATCGGCAATCGCGATCTTCAGGAATTCAAGGCCCAGCTCATAGGAGCGCTCATCATCGGGAGACAGGGTGGCCAGCTCATGGATGATTTCGGTGGCCTTTTCGTTGTTCCAGCGGGTGCCCTGACCAGTGGTGGTGGTGCCCACGGGGCTGATCAGATCGGCATCCCAGCCAGAGATCTGGGAATAGATATCCTTGGTAATGAAGCCGGTGGGCCAGATGCCGCGGATATTGAATTCGCCGGTGCTGTTGTTGGTATCCCAGGTCGCAGAGGATTCAGAGGAGAGGGTGCAGTCCAGACCGAACTTGGTCAGCTGGTCATAGGCAGCGATCACGCCGCGGCCCGCCTGATGCTCGGCATCGGCCAGGTAGGTCAGCGCCACGGTGAACTTCTTGCCTTCGAAATACCAGCCGTCATCCTTCTTTTCCAGGCCAGCCTTCTTCAGCAGCTTTTCAGCGGCTTCGGGAGAATGCTTCCAGCAGCCAACGCCGAACATTTCGATCAGTTCTTCGTCGGTGCCTTCGATGCCCAGGGTGGCAGCGATGCGCTTGGCATAATCGGGATCCCAGGGCTTGAAGGTGGTGCCATCGCCCAGGTCAAGCTCGAAATTGCTTACCCAATCCAGCAGGGGCTTGTAATACAGGTTCTGGCCAGCGCTGGTGGCGGTGATGATGGGGAACACGGAGGCACGGCCAACGCCGTCGAAGATGGACAGGGAGATTTCATCAAAGTCCAGCGCCAGCGCGATGGCCCAGCGGAAATCAGCACTGTCATAGGGAGCGCCCTGACCGATGGAGAAGCCCAGGCCCTTGGAGCAGGGGTCATCGGAGGTCGCATAGGGGAATTCGTCATACCAGCAGGCAATCTTGTCGTTGGCAGCGGTCATAACATCCAGAACTTCGGGGGTGACTTCGCAGAGGATATCAACTTCGTTGTTGATCATGGCCATCTGACGGGTCGTGTCATCGCCCAGGAAGCGGAACCAGATGTACTTGGCGGCGGGAGCCTCAGTCAGGCCTTCCACAACCGCGACGGTGGAATTCTGCCAGTCCTCACGGAGCTGATAGAGCACCCACTGGCCGTTGGGATCGTATTCCTTGACGGTGTAGGGGCCGGCCACAACGGGATTCTCATCCTTGAAGGTGGTCACGTCCTCAACCTTGGAATAGATGTGTTCGGGAACAATGCGGAAATCGTTGCCCCAGATGGTCACGCCGAAGCGCAGGCTCAGGCGGGGGAAGGATTCCTTGGTGATGAACTTCACAGTGTAGTCATCAACCTTTTCCACATCGGCAAACACGGTGTTAAACGCGCCGGAGCAGCCAATGTTGGCATTGCCAAGGATCATCTTCAGGGTGAACACAACGTCATCGGCATTCAGGTCTTCGCCGTCGGACCACTTGATGCCCTGACGGATCTTGACGATATGCTCGGTGAAGTCTTCATTGGAGACGGGCATGCCATCGGCCACTTCGCCGAACTGATTACCGGAAACGGTGTCCATTTCCCACATCATGGCGGACATGAGCTGATGGATACCAAAGCCCATCTGGGTGCCGCTCATGTAGCTGTTGAACTGCCCGGGGACGTCGGTGCCGTTCTGAGTCTCAACGATCAGAGTCTCCTTGCGGGGCGTGCCGACATCAGTCATTTCCTCGGCGAAGGCAAAGGTACACATAGAAAGCACCATCATCATCGCCAGAACCAGAGAAAGGATCTTACGCATAGGATTTCCTCCTTTTTTATTTTCTGCAGGCCAAGGCCTGTAGATTTCTTGGATTCAGCGCTCCGCCGCCGTTCCGGCCGCAAAAGGGGCGGGAGGCGGATGAGAAGGGGCGGAGTGTCGGATAAGGGCGGCCGCCATACAGGCGGGCCAAACGCCGGGAAAAATGCTTTCAGGGTGCGCAAAATAGCAGTACCGTTCTCGGCACCTCGCACAAGGGATGAAAATTCCTGGCGTTTTTGCAACCTTTATTGACATAAGCGATTATAACACAGCTCGTGTTCTATTGTCAATACGTTTATTATAATTTTTTGCGATTCGTCATCAATTATTTTCTTATATATCCTATTTGTTATATCTTAATTTTGGATACGCCACACAAACTTGTCATTATTTCGGAAAAGGGTGGGGAAACGGGGAACGAAAGAACGGGGATTTTTGCGGGAGGAGACTTTTGCGTCAAAAGCACCTTCCCACACCCTCCCGAAAACCGAGGAAGGAAACGGGATTTTTGCGGGAGGATGCTTTTGTGTCAAAAGCACCCTCCCGCACCCTCCCGAAAACCAGCTCTGGATGTTTCATGGAG
>CAZJUJ010000052.1:0-19260 GCA_964549135.1 uncultured Oscillospiraceae bacterium
AGGAAGAGAATTCTGCTGTCGTTCTCTTTACACCCCAACATTTGACAAAGAACCAAGAAAACAGCAATGCCTCCACTAAGCGCGGAAGTATTGCTGCTGGTTTATCTATTGCTTTTCTTTTTTGCTGATCTGGCATTCAATTTGGCAGGAGCCCGCCATGAACCATCCAGAGCCGGTTTTCGGAGGGGGGCGCGGGGGAACCACTTTTGACTCAAAAGTGGTTCCCCCGCAATTATTTTTCCGTCCCTTGGTTTTCGGGAGGTCGCTTTTGACGCAAAAGCATCCTCCCGCAAAATATTTCCCCGTCTCCCCCACGGCTTTCTTGGAGGGGTGCGGGGAACCATTCTTTGGCCACAAAGAATGGTTCCCCGCAATATTATCCCCGTCTCCCGTTCCTGTCGGGCGGGATCAGAACTTGGTGTTTACGAATTCCTTCAGGATAGCCAGGCCGCTTTCCATATCCCGCATATCGATAACCTCGCAGGCGGAATGCACATAGCGACAGGGGATGGAGAGGGTACCGGCGGGCACGCCGCCGCGGGAATGCTGGATGGCCGCGCCATCCGTACCGCCAAAGGGCAGCACCTCGCGCTGGTAGGGCGTCCGGGCCTTTTCCGCCGCCGCAATCAGCGCATCCCGCACGCAGGGCGTAGCAATATGGGAGCGATCCATAAACTTAATGGCCGCGCCCGCGCCCAGCTTAATGGCGGGCAGCTTGGTTTCGGGGGTATCGCCCCAGGCGGTTACATCCAGCGCCACGCCATAATCCGGCGCCACCTGATAGGCCGCCGTCTTCGCGCCCCGCATGCCTACCTCCTCCTGAGTGGAGAAGACGCCCACGATGGTATTGACGGGGTTTTCGGTCTGCAGCAAAAGCTCCGCCAGCAGCGCGCAGGCGCAGCGGTCATCCATGGCAGGAGAGGCCACGCGATGCTCGCCCAGCCGGAAAAAATCCGGCGCGTAGACGCATACATCGCCCAGATTGACCTTGGTCAGCGCATCGGCCTTATCCTCCGCGCCAATATCCACAAACAAATGCTGCATGCCCGCGGTTTCGCCCTTGGTGGGCTGGCAGACCACAACGCCCTGCACGCCGTTTCCAAAGACCACATGCCGGGTCTTGCTCATTTCCAGAGAAACGCCGCCTACATTGGTCACCCGCAGATAGCCGCTCTCCTCAATATCCGTTACCACCAGGCCAATATGATCCATGTGCGCGGAAAACATAAGCACCTTGCCGTTTTCCTGCCCCTTCTTTTCCACAATCAGATTGCCCATGGCATCCATCTTCATGCTGTCCACTTTTCCCTGGAGCAGCGCCTTCACTTCTTCCGCAACCTGGCCCTCCTGCCCCGTGGGGCCAAAGGCAGCCAGCATGGCCTTCAACGTATCAAACAGCATCGCAATCCCTCCTGATTTTTTCAAAACGCCCCGTTCCCCGCTTTTTCCTCCGCAGGAATGAGGCCTGCTTCCTATCCTGCCCGTTCCCGGAGCAGTTTTCTTTGGGTGGGTGCGGGAGGGGGCTTTTTCAAAAGAAAGTTCCTCCCGCAAATCCCATCCCCGTTCTCCAATCCCTCACGCCTGCTCGGCGTAGGCCCGGGCCAGCTCGTACTGGGCCTCCACATCAGAGAGGCGGACGACGGAGCTGGGGCCATGGATATAGCGGCAGGGGACGGAAAGTACGCAGGTGCGCTTGCCCTCCTTGCCCCGCTGATACGCGCCGGCATCATTGCCGCCGGTAGCGCCGCGCTTCACCTGATGGGCAATACCCTTCTGCGCAGCCAGATCCATTATTTCTTTGTATAATTCACGATTGGCGATGGAGGCGTTATCCATAAAGGAAACGCAGACGCCCAGCCCCGGCTCGCACACCCGGCGCACGGGCTCCACATCGCCCATATCCCCGGCGGTTGTGCCCTCCAGCACGATGACGGTATCCGCATCGGAGGCAAAGGCCGCGCCGGTAGCGCCCCGCAGGCCTACCTCCTCCTGCACCACAAAGGCGCAGGTGATATCGGCCTCATATTCGCCCTCCAGAATGCGCAACAGATTATAGCAGCCCACCCGATCATCCAGGGCCTTGGCCACCGCGCAGCCCATGCCGAATTCCTGATAATCGTTATCGTAATAGACAAAGGAACCGGGAGGGCAATCCCGCAGGGCCTCCTCCTTATCCTTGGCGCCAATATCGATAAAGAGATTATCAAAACCCAGCACGCGCCTGCGATCCTCGGCAGACTGCAGATGAATGGCCAGCGCGCCGATAACGCCCTTGATGCGCTTTTCGCCCACCAGGACATACTTGCTCACCGCCACCCGGGGATCCACCCCGCCAATGGGCTGGAACTGCAAAAGCCCATCCTCGGTGGCATTGATGATGATAAAGCCGATTTCATCCATGTGCGCGCTGAAGAGCAGATGGCGCTTGCCCTTCCCCTTGCCCTTTTTGTAGGCGATCACATTGCCCATGCGATCGATCTTGACATGGCTGCAGAGGGGCCGTGCGGCCTCCATCAGCGCCTTGCGGATCTCCCGCTCATCGCCGGAAGCGCCGTTCAATTCGCATAAGGTTTTCAGATCCATAATTCATCCTCCCAGCTTTCATCCACGGCGGCCAGATAATGGGCCAGCATCCGCGCGCCCTCGGTCAGCGCATGCATATCAAAGGTTTCCACATTGGTATGCATATATTTGAGGGGCAGGGAAAGCAAAACGGTGGGCACCCCGGCGCGGGTCAGCGATAATTCGTCGGCGTCGGTATAGGTAGCCCGGGGATCAATGGCAGTCTGCAGGGCCACGCCGTTTTCCCGGGCGGTTTCCTCCAGCTTCTTTTCCAGATAGGGATGAATGAAGGGCCCCTTGGTCGCCACCAGCGAATCAATCTTAAAGACGCTGTTTTTCGGCGCGCCGGGGGTTTCGGCATGAGTTACATCAAAGGCCACGCCGTAATCCGGGGCGATGGAAAAGCCCGTGGCCAGCGCGCCATAGGAGCCAATTTCCTCCTGACAGGTGGCCACGAAATAAAGATCAGCGCTGTGGCGCATATTCTGCAGCCATTCCGCCGCCCGCAGCATAATGGCCACGCAGGCCCGGTCATCCGCCGTTTTGGTGGCTACCCGGCCGTTTTTCAATTCCACATACCGGGCCTCAAAGCATACCATATCCCCCACGGATACCCGCTTTTCCACTTCCTCCGCCGGCATGCCCAGATCGACAAACAGGCTTTCGAAGGTGTAATTGCTCTTGCGGTCAGCCTCCCGGAGCAGATGCGGCGGCGTAGCGCCCACCACGCCCAGCAGCTGCCCCTCCCGGGCAAAAACGCGCACGCGCATGCCCGGCAGCACCCGGGGATCCACGCCGCCCACGCTCTGCAGGCGCAGGCAGCCATCCTTTTCGATTTTCGATACCATCATGCCGATTTCGTCCAGATGGGCGCAGATCAGCACCTTGGGGCCATTTCCCTTCTTGTGGGCGATGACGCAGCTCAGGGGGGTGATTTCCACCTCGTCCACATAGGGCCTGAACGCATCCGCAATGAATTCAGCCGCTGCGCGCTCATTGCCCGTTACGCCGGGAAGCGCCGTTACCTGGCGCAGAAATTCCTCGGTTTTCATACGGCATATTCCTCCCATGAATAGTCAGCTTTCATTATACTATATTTTCCCCCAAAAGTATAGCTTTTCTGAAAGAAAGAAAATCAGGGGCGGAGCAAAGCCGCAAGCCGCTTGACATCAGGCATTCGCTCCTTTCCTGATTCAATGGATCGAGAGCCTTTTTTAATCAAAAAACGCAAAAAAGAAACCCAGGCACGCCTGAGTTTCCTGAATGGTAGCGGCGATCGGATTCGAACCAATGACACTCCGGGTATGAACCGAATGCTCTAGCCAGCTGAGCTACGCCGCCATAATGGTTGCGGGGGAGGGACTTGAACCCTCGACCTCCGGGTTATGAGCCCGACGAGCTACCAAACTGCTCTACCCCGCGATGTTTGTCTGCGTCTCTTGACGCAAGAGATATGATACCGCAGAAGCGATGATTTGTCAATAGCTTTTGGAAAAATATTTTTCTTTTCCTGCCCGGGGGCGTTTTTCCTTCCCGCGCCGGGAGAAAAACGCCGGGAAAAGCCGGCGGTGATCCCCATGCCGCAGCGCTCCTGCCGCCCGCCGCCTCTGCCCGGGCGCCCTCCCCTGCTGGCGGCGCATCGGGGCGCAAAGGAAGTGCATTCCGGCGCTTTACATTCCCCGCCCATTCGTGGTATAATGGAATGGATAGCGTGGGAAGGAAGGTGCTTCCCTCCCTTTTACTGACAAGGAGGAATATCATCATGGCGCGTGGAAATCAATTCGCCGGCTTCGGCGGCCCCAATATGCAGCAGCTGATGCGGCAGGCCCAGAAAATGCAGGAGCAGATGCAGAAGGCCCAGGAGGAACTGGACAATAAGGTATACGAGGCCTCTGCCGGCGGCGGCATGGTATCCTGCAAGGTATCCGGCACCCGGGAATTGCTTGAATTGACCATCAAGCCCGAGGCGGTGGATCCCGAGGATGTGGAAATGCTGCAGGATCTGGTAATGGCTGCGGTGAACGAGGCCCTGCGTGAGGGCGAAAAGACCCGGGAAGAAACCATGGGCAAACTGGCCCCGGCCGGCATGGGCGGGATGTTCTGATGCAGGAAGGATGCGATCCCATCGCCCGGATGGCCCTGCAATTATCCCGCCTGCCGGGCATCGGGCAGAAAAGTGCCCAGCGGCTGGCCTATCATATTGCCGCCATGCCCCAGGAGCAGGTGAAGGAATTGGCCGCCGCCCTCTGGCAGGGGCGGAAGGCCCTGCGCTTCTGCGCCCTCTGCGGCAATTATACCCAGGAGGAATACTGCCCCATCTGCGCCGATGAAAAGCGCCATAACGGGCAGATCTGCGTGGTCAGGGATGCCCGGGATGTGGCCGCCATGGAGCGCATGCGGGATTTCAAGGGCCTCTATCATGTGCTGGGCGGCACGCTTTCGCCCATGGATCATGTAGGGCCGGAGGATATCCGCATCAAGGAATTGCTGGCCCGGCTTTCCAGCGAGGAGGTAACGGAGATCATCCTGGCCACCAACCCCGATATTGAGGGGGAGGCCACCGCCGCCTATCTGGCGCGGCTGATTAAGCCCATGGGCGTTCGGGTAACCCGCATTGCCCACGGCGTGCCGGTGGGCAGCGATCTGGAATACGCCGATGAGGTAACGCTGGCCAAGGCCATGGAAGGCAGGCGCGAATTATAATGCTGCATTTTTATTATGGGGTCATGGGCTCCAGCAAAACCGCCATGCTGCTGATGCAGCGGTATAATTATCTGCAATTGGGGCTGAAGGTGGCCCTGGTCAAGCCCGCCGTGGATACCCGCATCTCGGTCAATACCGTCTATTCCCGGGTGGGCCTGCAGGCCGAGGCCGAAATCGTGCTGGAAAACGGCCACAGCGTGCAGGAGCAGCTCAACTGGCTGGCGGTGCAGCATGCCCATTCCCATTTCCAGTATGTGTTTGTGGATGAGGCCCAGTTTCTCACCGAGGAGCAGGTACAGGAAATGGCGGATATGTCCGATCAATTGGAAATTTTCTGCTTTGGCCTGAAGACCGATTTCATGGGCCAGTTTTTCCCCGGCTCGGCTGCGCTTCTGCGCCTGGCGGAGGATATTCAGGAGGTATCCGGCTCCCTGTGCTGGTGCGGCAAAAAGGCCACCATGAATACCCGGGTGGATTCCAAGGGCCGGGTGATCAAGCAGGGCGCCCAGGTGCTGATTGATAATCAGGATGAAATCCGGTATGTGGGCCTGTGCTATCAGCACTGGCGGGAGGGCAAGGCCCACGCCTGAGGGCCCGGGCGCGCATCTTGCGCCGCGCCTTTTTTGCAATCTTGGCAGGAGGGAAAGCCCCATGCTCGAATATCTGCAGAATATCTCCGGGGCGCTGGCATTGGCAGCGCTCCTTTTGGGAATTGTATGCCTGCTTCTGCTCACGCGCCTCCTTTCCCGGCAGAAGCGGGAAGGGGAAAAGGCCGGGGACAGGGCCGCCCGCAGCGAGGAAAGAGGAAGAGAGCAGCTGAACCGGCAGGATTTCTACACCGCCCTGGATCAGCAGAGCAGCCTGATGCTGCAGATGCTGGAGGCCCGCAGCCAGGAAACGGGCCAGCGCATCGCCCAGCTTTCCGCCCGGCTGGATGCCTTCGGCGAAACCCAGGAAACCCGGCTGCATCGGGTCTCGGCCACGCTGGATGAAAAGCTGACCCAGAACGAAGCGCGCATCGAGCGCATGCGGGATACCCTGAGCCAGAGCGTAACCAGGCTGCAGGAGGAAAACGGCAAAAAGCTGGAGGAAATGCGCCTGACCGTGGATGAAAAGCTGCATGCCACCCTGGATAAGCGGCTGGGCGAGAGCTTTTCCCTGGTCAGCCAGCGGCTGGAGCAGGTATACAAGGGTCTGGGCGAAATGCAGACCCTGGCCAGCGGCGTGGGCGATCTGAAAAAGGTGCTGACCAATGTGAAGACCCGGGGCGTATGGGGCGAAATGCAATTGGGCGCGCTGCTGTCCCAGATGCTTTCCCCCAATCAATATGATGAAAACGTGGCCGTGGCCCCCGGCTCCTCCCAGCGGGTGGAATTTGCGGTTCGTCTGCCCGGCCAGGGGGAGGGCACCGTCTATCTCCCCATCGATTCCAAATTCCCCATTGAGGATTATGAGCGGCTGCTTTCCGCCTATGATACCGGGGATCAGGCGCTGATTTCCGCCGCCTCCGCCGCGCTGCAGACGGCGCTGAAAACCGAGGCCAAGCGCATTGCCTCCAAATACATCGTGCCCCCGCATACCACGGATTTCGCCATCATGTTCCTGCCCATCGAGGGGCTGTATGCCGAGGCGCTGCGGGCACGGGGGCTGACGGAGGAATTGCAGGAAAAGCAGCGCATCGTGGTGGCCGGGCCCACCACCCTGAACGCGCTGCTGACCAGCCTGCAGGTGGGCTTCCGCACCCTGGCCATCGAAAAGCGCACGGACGAGGTATGGCAATTGCTCAGCGCGGTCAAGACCGAATTCGGCAATTTCGCCAAGATTCTGGATGCCACCCAGAAAAAGCTGCACGCCGCCTCCGAATCCATCGAAAGCGCCAGCCGCAAAACCCGCACCATCGAGCGGAAGCTGCGCAAGGTGGAGGCGCTGGAGGATGCGGGCAGCAGCGCCAGGCTATTGGAGGAGGAGGACGAGCTGCCCCTGCTTCGCCTTGCGGAGGAGGAAAATGACGCCGCTTTGACGGAATAAAACGCAAAAACGCATTTTTCAGACATTTTCCTGATACATTTTCCCCCGTTCATGGCATAATAGCAGCGAAAGGAGCGATAAAGCATGGATCAGAATCAGAATCAGAGCCCGCTGGGAAACGAGCTGGAAAAGGTATTGAAGGCCGGCATCGGCGCGGTGGCCACCGGCGTGCAGAAAACCAGAGAGACCATTGATTCGCTTGCCCAGAAGGGCGAGCCTCTCTATGCCCAGGCCAGGAACGCCGTTTCCAGCGCGGCGGATAAAATCAAAAAGGCCGTCAGCGAAAGCGGCATCGCCGATACCTTTTCCTGCCGTCCGCAGGTGGAGAGCGTCATTCGCGATCTGCAGGAAATGACCAGGCCCGAGCTGGACAGGATCCGCAGCGCGCTGGAGGATATTTACCCCACCCGCCCCGACAGCCGGGAGGAGCAGCCGGACGGGGAAAACGCCCCCGCCCCGGAAAATGAAAGCGAAGACAAGCGCGGCGAAGAGAATAAGCAGGAATAAGGGTGAGCCAATCGGGGCTCCGCCCCGCGCCCGGCCCGGGATTTTTTCCCGCCGGACGAGGAGCGGAGCCCCGCTCTGCATTTGCTTTTTTCTTTTTCCGGGGATCATTCCAGCATTTTCTGCCCCAGGCGCCACAATTCGCCTTCAAAATCCACCCCGTGATGGGGATTGGTGCCGTTTTCCCGGCTGATTTCCACGCACTCCCGGGTAAAATCTGCCGCCAAAGCGGCGGAGGCATGCAGGGAGCGGCCATGGAGCAGCGCGCCCAGCAGCACGGAGGCAAACAGATCGCCCGTGCCGTCATAATGGGCCGGTACCCGCTGGGGCGCGTAGAGGGAAAATTCTTTGCCGTCATGGCAGGCCGCGCCGATTCTGCCCGGCCCGGGGCTGACCCCGGTCAGCACCACCTGCCCCGCGCCCAGCGCCAGCACCCCTTCGCACAGCGCCTGCAGATACGCCCGGTCATGGTTCTCCGCCCGGTATTCCATGCCGGTCAGCAGGGCTGCCTCGGTCATATTGGGGGTCGCCACATCGGCCCGGGCGCACAGGCGCTTCATCCCCTCCGCCATTTCGGGGGTGCAGAGGCTGTAGAGCCGCCCGTGATCCCCCATGACGGGGTCTACCAGCGTCAGGTTTCCCTTGCGGCCAAAGAGCGAAAGGAATTCCTCCACCAGGCCAATCTGCTCCGCGCTGCCCAGATAGCCGGTATAGAGCGCGTCAAATTCCAGCCCCTCCTTTTTCCAATGGGTGAAAAAGGCGCGCATATCCCCGGTCAGATCCCGGAAGGTATAGCCCTGAAAGCCGCCGGTATGGGTGGAAAGCACGGCGGTGGGCAGGCAGGAGAGATGCACCCCCATGGCGGAAAGCACGGGCAGCGCCACCGTCAGGGAGCAGCGGCCGAAGCCGGATAAATCCTGCACCGCCGCCGCCCTCAGCGGCCTCCTTTCCCCGCTCATTGGCGCAGCACCAGAGCCTTGAGTACTTCCACCATCTTCTCCATTTCCTGCAGGGAGGCATATTCATATACCCCGTGGCAGTTGCGCCCGCCCGTGCCCAGATTGGGGCAGACAAGGCCCATGAAGGAGAGGCGCGCCCCATCCGTGCCGCCGCGAATGGGCACGCTGCGGGGGGTAAGGCCGCAGGAAAGCAGCGCCTGCCGCGCCCTTTCGATTACCTCGGGCCTTTCCTCGATCTTTTCGCGCATGTTGTAATAGCTGTCGCGCAGGGTCATCTCAAAGGTATTGCCGCCGTATTTTTCATTCAGATAATCGGCAATTTTTCGAATCCGATCCTTCCGCTGCTCAAATTTCTGCCGATCATGATCCCGGATGATGTAATCCAGCTGGGCCTCCTGCTCCTCCCCGCGGATGGCGCAGAGATGGTAAAAGCCCTCATAGCCCTCGGTGCATTCGGGCGTTTCGCTGGCGGGCAGCAGGGAGGCAAATTCCATGGCCAGCCGGGCGGCGTTGCGCATCTTGTTTTTCGCCGAGCCGGGATGAATGGAAAAGCCGTGGATCAGCACCCGGGCCGAGGCCGCATTGAAGTTTTCGCATTCGATTTCATCCGGCGCGCCGCCATCCAGGGTGTAGGCAAAATCCGCACCGAAGGCCTCCGTGTCAAAAAGATCGGCGCCCCGGCCAATCTCCTCATCGGGGGTAAAGCCAATGCAGATTTTCCCGTGCTTTTCCTCGGGATGGGCAAGCACATATTCGCAGAAGGTCATGATTTCGGCAACACCCGCCTTGTCATCCGCGCCCAGCAGGGTGGTGCCGTCCGTCACGATCAATTCGTGCCCCCGATGCTCCGCAAGGGAGGAAAAATCCTTTTCCTTCATGACGATGCCCTTTTCCGCATTCAGCACCACATCCCCGCCCTCATAGCGGATGGCCCGGGCGTGGATATTGCCCCCGGGCACGGCATCCGAGGTATCCATATGGGCAATCAGGCCGATGGCCGGGGCATCCGGGACATTGCCGGGGATAAAGCCGTACACATAGGCATGCGCGCATACCCGCACGCCGGATACGCCCATTTCCTGCATTTCCGCTGCCAGGGCCTGGGCCAGGGCCCATTCCTTGGGGCTGGAGGGGCAATCGGGGCAATTCTCATCGCTGGTGGTTTCCATCGAAACATATTTCAAAAAGCGTTCCTTGAGTGTCATTTCCTTTTCGCATCCTTCCTGGGCCAGGCCTTAGCCCTGCCCTGCATAGTATAAGGGAAATCCGCCGTTCGTGCAAGAGGCGATACAAAGGGAAAACCGACACGGAAAAACAAAAAAACAAAAAAAATCTGCATTTTCACTTAGGTTACTATTGATTTAATCCGTCACCTATGCTATACTGAATATACAGGAGGAATCGCTATGGGGAATATCGACCTGCGCAAGCAAAACAAACGCAATCTGCTTCTGGATCTGATCCGTACCCAGCCCCGCTCATCCCGTGCCAGCCTTCGCCAGGATTCCGGTCTGGCCATGAAAACGGTGCTGCAATGCGTGGAGGGGCTGCTGGAAGAAAACCTGATCGTGGAAACGGGCAAATCCAATTCCTCCGTGGGCCGCAAGGCCACCTGGCTTGCCATCAATCCCGATGGCTGCTACTGGATCGGCATCAAATTCAAGGTGCAGACGATCACCTGCGCCGTTGTGGATTTTGCCGGCAACGTATGTGATCTCAGCCAGGAGAGCGTGCCCGCCTCGGCAGACGCCCAGGAGGTGCTGCTGAGAATCTGCGAATGCGCAAAGAAAAACGCCCAGCAGGTGCGCTCCCAGGGCAAGCGCCTGGCGGGCATCGGGGTGGGCGTGCCCGGCATGGTCAATACCGAAAAGGGCGTGGGCGTTCTCTACGTTCAGGTGCCCGGCTGGGAAAATCTGCCCATCAAGCAGGCCATTGAGGAGGCCGCCCAATGCCCGGTCTATGTGGAGCAGAGCGTTCGGGCCACCGCCCTTGCCTGCCTGCGGAAGGAAGAGAATCTGACCGCCAATAATCTGCTCTATGTGCTGGTGCGCCGGGGCGTGGGCGCGGCGGTGCTGATCAACCGGGAGCCGCTGAACGGCCATACCAACGTAGCCGGGGAAATCGGCCATATGTTCATTAAGGAAAACGGGGCCCGCTGCTCCTGCGGGAAATGCGGCTGCCTGGAAAGCGAAATCTGCCACAGCGCCATCACCCGGCGGATTCTGGAGCGGAAGCAGCTGGGCGAATTCAAATGGATCACCCCGGAAAAGGCGGATACCGCCGCCCTGGCCGCCGCTGTGGAGGTCAATAAGCCCGAGGCCGTGGCTCTCTGGAATGATGCCATCCGGCAATTATGCTATGCCCTGGCCCCGGTGGTGGCGGCGCTGAACCCGCAGAAGATCGTTTTCTCCGGGGAAATCTTTGCCCCCGCCCGCTTTATCCATACGGCCATGGGCTATTTCCAGAAGCTCTGCCCCATCGGCGCCTGCAATGATCTTTCCCTGGCCGTGCATCCCCATGATGAATACAATGACGCCGTGGGCGCGGCCTGCCTCTCCATGTATCAGACCTACGGGGTCTGGGGGGCCAGCAAGATTGCCGCGCTGCGGGAGGAAATGCAATTATAATGCTGCAAGGAGGAACCAAAGATGCGCATGCTTTTTGAAAACGGCACCGTGGTGCTGCCCGATCGCCTGCTGGAAAAGGGCGCGGTGCTTACCGAGGGGGAAAAGATCCTGGCGGTGTATCCCCAGGGCGCGCCCCTGATGCTCAAGGATGTCACCCGCGTTGACGCGGCGGGCGGCTATATCATGGCCGGCTTCATCGATACCCATGTTCACGGCGGCGGCGGCTATGATTTCATGGATGGCACCGAGGAGGCCCTGCGGGGCGCGGCCAGGGCCCATTGCCTCAAGGGCACCACGGCTATCGTGCCCACCACCATGGCCTGTGCCGATGAGGAACTGGAAGCGCTGCTGAATATGTACGACAAGATCGTCCGCGAGGGCACGGGCAGCGCCGATTTCCTGGGGCTGCATCTGGAGGGCCCCTATTTCTCCCCCGCCCAGAAGGGCGCGCAGCCCGAAAAATTCCTGGGCTCCCCCACCCATGAAACCACCGAAAAAATCCTGCAGATGGGCAAGGGCCATATCATCCGCTGGGATGCCGCCCCCGAAATCCCCGGCATGCAGGAATTTGCCGCCCAATTGACCCAGCACGGTGTGCTGGTTTCCGCCGCCCATACCGATGCCACCGCCGAAGAAACCCTGGCGGGCTTTGACTGGGGCTTTTCCCACATGACCCACTTCTTCTGCGGCATGAGCGCCCGCCGCAAGCGGGAGCAGCGGGTATACTGCGGCGCGGTGGAGGCCGCGTTCCTGCGGGATGAGGTGACGGTGGAGCTGATCGGCGATGGCCGCCATGTGCCCAAGGAAAATATGCTCATGTGCCTGAAATTCAAGGGCGCTGATCGGGTGAGCCTGGTTACCGATGCCATGCGGGCCGCCGGGCAGGATGTAACCGAAAGCTATCTGGGCACCAAGGAGGGCGGCGTGCGCGTGATCGTTGAGGATCATGTGGCTAAATTGGAGGATCGCTCCTTCTACGCCGGCAGCGTGGCCACCACCGAGCGGATGCTGCAGGTGGCGCATCTGGAATACGGCGTGAATCTCTGCGACTGCACCAGGATGCTCTCCCTGACCCCGGCCCGGCTTTGCGGCGCGGCCCAGAGAAAGGGCAGCCTGGAAAAGGGCAAGGATGCGGATATCGTGGTGCTGAATTCCGCCTGCCAGGTGCAGCGGGTCTTCGTCCGCGGCAGCGAAATCCGGGCATAAGCCCCCGCCGCAGTCCTGTCAGCCCGGGAAAAAGCACTCCCCCGGAGCAAAAACCGAATCATTGCCCGGCCTGAAGGAGGCAGGATTGCCCTGCAAGGGAAAAAGGGGATTGGCGGCCCTTTGCCGCAGCCATCCCCTGCCCGCTTCCGCCGGCCGGCTCTGAGATATATTCTGCCAAAGATTCTGAAAGGAGAAATGCATCATGAAAACCCCCGCCTACAATCTGATCCCCCCGGAAGAACTGGGCAAGGGCAGCCCCATCAAGCTGGAAGTATGCGACAGCGAATTTGATCTGTACTGGAAAATGGCCATTGAGGTCTTTGACCTGATCAAGGAAAACAACGAAAAGGGCAAAAAGACCGTCATGATCATCCCCTACGGCCCCGTAGGCCCCTACAAGCGCCTGGCCTGGCTGGTAAACAAATATCGGCTGAGCCTGAAGAACTGCTATTTCGTCAACATGGATGAATACCTGACCGACGAAAAGGAATGGATGCCCGCCGAACATCCCTTCTCCTTCCGCGGCGGCATGGAGCGCTCCTTCTATTCCCTGGTGAATGAAGAATTGAATGTGCCCAAGGATCAGTATATGTTCCCCAAGCCCGGCGAGGAAGAAAAGGTCTGGGAATTCATTCAGAAGAACGGCGGCCTGGATATGTGCTGGGGCGGCGTGGGCATCACCGGCCATGTGGCCTTCAATGAGCCCCCGGAACCCGGCGAGGAAATGACCAATGAGGAATTCCTGGCCCTGCCCACCCGCGTGCTGAAGCTGGCCCGGGAAACCAAGACCATCAACGCCTTCATGAATTGCGGCGCGGATCTGGATGGCATTCCGGATTGGTGCATCACCGTTGGCATGAAGGAAATCTTCAGCGCCAAGAAGGTTCGCCTGTGCATGCCCCGGGATTGGAACTGCGCCATGCTGCGCAAGATTCTCCATGGCCCCAAGACCTGCAAGGTGCCTTGCTCCCTGTTCCAGGATCATCCGGATACCATGATCTATGCCGCCAGCTGCGCGCTGTCCATGCCTACCCAGGAAATCCGCATCACCAATAAATAATCAAATTCTATAATTTTGGAGGAACAAAAAAATGGCGCTGACAATTGGCGTAATCGGCCTGGGCAACAGGCTCAAGGGCGTACTGGGCGCGCTGCGCTCGCTGGAGCGCGATGTGCATGTGAGCTGCGTCGCCGATCCTGATCCCGAATGCCTTACCCGGCTGGAGGAAAGCGGCATTCCCCATGAGGGCGTGCGCTATTATGCCGATGCAGATGAAATGCTGGCCAAGGAGCATCCCGATGGCATGATGGTGGGCACCCGCTGCAATCTGCATGCGCAGATGGCCGAAAAGGTCATCGAAAAGGGCATCCCCCTTTTCCTGGAAAAGCCCGTCTTTATGAATGAAGAGGGCTATGAGGCGCTCAAGCGCGCCCGGGCAAAGCAGACGGCCCCCGTGCTGGTCTCCTTCCCGCTGCGGCTGACCGCCGTGGCCCAGGCCGCCAAGCAGATCATCGATCAGGGCACCCTGGGTCCCATCGCCCAGGTGGTGGGCATCACCAATCCCGCCTATGGCCGCGGCTATTACAAGAAATGGTATCGGGATGGCTCCATCACCGGCGGCATGTATCTGCAGAAGGCCACCCATGATCTGGATCTGATCTTCTATCTCACCGGCACCAAGCCCGTGCAGCTCTGCGCCATGGAAAGCCGCGCCGTGCTGCATGGTGATATGCCCGCCGGCATTACCTGCCCCGAATGCGAAAAGCGCTATACCTGCCCCGAAAGCGATTGGTCGCTGGCCCATGTCAGCTTTGAAACGGCCCAGCCCCTGACCTGCACCTTCGGCAGCGATGTCTCCATCACCGATTCCAGCAGCGCCCTGATCCTCCTGGATAACGGCGCGCATGCCACCTACGCCCAGTGCTTCGTGGCCCGGAAGCAGGCCAATCGCCGCTGCACCCGGATCATCGGCTATAATGCCACGCTGGAGCTTGATTTCCCCACCAGCAAGGTGACCGTCTATCACCATGGCGTTAACCGGGTGGATGAATACAAAATCGGCGAAATGCCCGGCCATTCCGGCGGCGATGCGGGCCTGATGAAGACCTTCGTCCGCCTGCTCAATGGCGAAAAATGCGAATATCCCGATCTGGACGCGGGCATCACCAGCGCACTGGCCTGCCTGCGGGCAGAACAATCCGCCGATCAGCATATCTTCCTGGATTGCCGCGGATAACCGCTCACCGGAAGGAAAGGGACGGGATTTTTGCGGGAGGATGCTTTTGCGTCAAAAGCACCCTCCCGCACCCTCCCGAAAACCGGCTCTGGATGATACAAAAAAGAAAAACCAGATTGGATGCCAGTGAAGCAAAAAGGAAATAGTAGTTAAGAATACAGCAGCAATGCTCCATCCGGCGTGGACACATTGCTGCTGTTTTTTAAATTGTTATTCTTTTTTGCTGATCTGGCATTCAATTTGGCAGGAACCAACCATGAACCATCCAGAGCCGGTTTTCGGAGGGGGTGCGGGGGAACCACTTTTGAGTCAAAAGTGGTTCCCCCGCAAATACTTATCCCCCGTGCCTTCCCCTCCCCCGAATTCACGATTGGTTCATTTTATATTCAAGCGCTTGTAAAATATCTCCTGTATGATAAGCATGCAAGCGTTTTTCGCAGCATCAAGAAAGGAGGGGAACCCAGATGCAATATCGCAATGAGCTAAAGCACCTGATCACCCCCGGCGACCGGGCGGCGCTCTGCGCGGTGATGAAGGCCGTAGCGCGGCTTGATCCCCACGCGGAAGCGAAGGGCTATTACACCATCCGCAGCCTGTATTTCGACAGCATTTCGGACAGGGCCCTGCGGGAAAAGCTGGATGGCGTCAACGAGCGCGAGAAATTCCGCATCCGTTATTACGACGGCGATACCTCCGTCATCCATCTGGAAAAGAAGGTCAAGCGGGACAGCCTGGGCTACAAGGTTTCCTGCAGCCTCACAGCCGATGAGGCCCGGCGCATTGTCAGCGGCGATACCCTGTGGATGGCCGCCGACAAGCGGGCGCTGATCATTGAGCTGTATGCGAAAATGAAATTCCAGGGCCTGCGCCCCAAAACAATCGTCGATTATGAGCGCATTCCCTTTGTGTACGGCCCGGGCAACGTCCGCGTGACGGTGGATTATAACATCCGCACCGGCCTGAACTGCACGGATTTTCTCAGCCCGGATTGCGTAACCATCCCTGCCCCGGGGAATGACATCATCCTGGAGGTCAAATGGGATGATTACCTGCCCGCCGTCATCCGCCACGCCGTGCAGCTCAAGGGCCGCCGGCAAACCGCCTTTTCCAAGTATGCCCAATGCCGCGTCTACGGCTAAACCATCATCTGAAAGGAACGAATTGCCATGAGCTTTAAGGACATCTTCAAATCCTCTTTTCTGGAGAATATCGCCAGCGTTTCCATTGTGGATATGCTTTTGACCCTTGTGCTGGCCTTTGGCCTGGGCCTTTTCATCTTCCTGGTGTATAAGAAAACCTACTCCGGCGTTATGTATTCCTCTTCCTTCGGCGGAACGCTGGTGGCACTGACCATGATCACCTCCATGACCATCCTGGCGGTAACCTCCAATGTGGTATTGTCCCTGGGCATGGTGGGCGCGCTTTCCATCGTGCGCTTCCGCACAGCCATTAAGGAGCCCATGGATATTGCCTTCCTCTTCTGGGCCATCGCGGCGGGCATCGTGCTGGCGGCGGGGATGATCCCCCTGGCGGTTATCGGCAGCGTGGCAATCGGCATCATGATGCTGCTGTTTATGAACCGCAAGGCCGTGCATGATCCCTACATCGCCGTCATCACCTGCGCAAGCCCGGAGGCCGAAAGAAACGCTCAGGAATTCCTGCATAAGAGCGTGGAAAAGGCCGTCATCAAATCCAAGACCGCCCAGAACGGCAGCATCGAAATGACCTGGGAAATTCGTCTGCTTTCGCCCGATACCGCTTTCATTACCGCGCTTTCCGAAATGGACGGCGTAAGCAGCGCCGTGCTGGTAAGCTATAACGGCGATTATCTGGGCTGAGGTGACAGACCATGCTTCGGCACAAGAATATTGACAGGATCTGCTGCATCGCGCTGGCGGCAACGCTGCTGATAAGCGGCCTGTTCGTGGGCGCTGCTGCCAGCGGCCTGATTGAGGAAAATACCGCCATGGGCTATGAAACGCGGCTGTTTGACCAATCCCGCGTGCATACCATCGATATCGTCATGGAGGATTGGGCGGGCTTCCTCACCACCGCCACCAGCGAGGAATATTCCTCCTGCCATCTGGTCATTGACGGCGAAAGCTATAAAAATGTCGCCATCCGCGGCAAGGGCAATACCTCGCTTACCTCGGTGCAGGCCTACGGCAATAACCGCTATTCCTTCAAGGTGGAATTTGATCACTACCAATCCGGCAAAACCTATCACGGCCTGGATAAGCTATGCCTGAATAACCTGATTCAGGATAACACCTATATGAAGGATTATTTTGCCTACACGCTCATGGGCAAAATGGGCGTAGCCGCGCCCCTGTGCAGCTTTGTGCAGGTGAATGTCAACGGCGAGCCCTGGGGGCTGTATCTGGCGGTGGAGGGAGTAGAGGATGCCTTTCTCCAGCGCAATTACGGCAAAAACCACGGCGAATTGTATAAGCCGGACAGCATGTCCTTCGGCGGCGGACGCGGCAATGGCCGGGATTTTGACATGAATGAAATGGCAGAGCAGCTTGGCTTCTCCTTTGACAGCGCAGCCATCCCCGATATGCCCGAAATGCCGGCAAGCGGCATGCCCGATCAAAGGAGCATGCCCCAGATGCCCGGCGGCGGCATGCCGGAAATGCCCACAGATGGCGCAATGCCTGAAATGCCCGGGGACTTTGATCCATCCCAACTGGGCGGCGATTTCCAGATGCCGGGCAGGGACTTTGGCGGCTTTGGCAGCAGCACGGATGTGAAGCTCCAGTATACGGATGATGATCCCGCCAGCTATCCCAACATTTTTGATAACGCCAAAACCGATATTACGGAGGCCGATCAGGCCCGCCTCATTGCCTCCCTGAAGGCGCTGGGCGAGGGCGATACCTCCGTGGTGGATACCGAGGCCGTTATCCGCTATATGGCGGTGCATCATTTCCTCTGCAATGAGGATAGCTACACCGGCACCATGGTGCATAACTATTACCTCTATGAAAAGGACGGCGTCCTGGCCATGATCCCTTGGGATTATAATCTGGCCTTTGGCACCATGCGCAATACCGATGCCGCTTCCGCCGTCAATACGGATATTGATCGGCTCGTCAGCACCGGCGCGGACAGCGATCGCCCCATGGCCGGCTGGATCACCTCCAATGAGGAATACCTTGCCCGGTATCACGCCGTCTATCAGGAATTCGTGACCAGCGTATTTGATTCCGGCTGGTTTGCCGAAGAAATCGACCGGGTGACCCAGATGATCGCCCCCTATGTGGAAAATGACCCCACCGCCTTCTGCACCTATGCGGAATTCCAGACGGGGGCGGAGACCCTCCGGCAATTCTGCCTCAAGCGCGCAGAAAGCGTCGCCAATCAGCTGGCAGGGAATCCTGCTCTGGTGGATACCACAGGGCTGAACCTATCCGACATGGGCACGATGAACCAAAATGGCGGCGACCGGGAAAAGCACGGCAGAAACGAGGGCGGACGAAAGCAAGACAGAGAAGCGTCCTCCCTCCCGGCGGATGCGGCTGCCCCAGACGATATGCCCTCTGCCCCGGCGGATACAGGTTCCCCTGACGATGCGCCCTCTGCCCCGGCGGATGCGGCTTCTCCCGCCGACGATGCGTCCTCTGCCCCGGCAGATATAGGTTCCCCTGGCGATGCGCCCTCTGCCCCGGCGGATATAGGTTCCCCTGACGATATGCCCTCTGCCCCGGTGGATACAGGTTCCCCTGACGATGTGCCCTCTGCCCCGGTGGATACAGGTTTCCCTGGCGGTGCGCCCTCGTTCCCGGAAAATTCCGATGCGGGCCGCGTGCAGCCCGGCTTTGATGCCTTTGACGCATCGGGCTTGGCGCGCCAGGATGCCCCGGCCTCAGGCACGGTATGGCTGCTGCTTTGCACGGCCCTGCTCGGCGCGGCGCTGCTCTTTGCTTTCCTGTATAAATCCAATCGATAGCGCTTTCCCCCACGCCCCTCCGAAAACCGAAAAACGGGAATTATTTTGCGGGAGGATGCTTTTGCGTCAAAAGCACCCTCCCGCACCCTCCCGAAAACCAAAGTGACGAAGAAATATTTGCGGGGGAACCACTTTTGAGTCAAAAGTGGTTCCCCCGCACCCCCTCCGAAAACCGCCTCTGGATGAAACAAAAAGAAAAAACCAAATTGGATGCCAGTGAAGCAACAGGAAACAAGCAATAAAGAAAAAACCAGATTAAATACCAGCGAAGCAAAAGAAAACAAGCAGTAAGGTACAAAACAGCAATGCCCCATCAAACGCGGACGCATTGCTGTTCTTTTCTCTATTTCTCTTCTTTTTTGCTGTTCTGGCATTCAACCTGGCAGGAACCTGCCATGAACCATCCAGAGCCGGTTTTCGGGAGGGCGCGGGAGGGTGCTTTTGACACAAAAGCATCCTCCCGCAATATTTTCCCCGTAACC
>CAZJUJ010000053.1:0-19173 GCA_964549135.1 uncultured Oscillospiraceae bacterium
GGAAGAGAATTCTGCTGTCGTTCTCTTTACACCCCAACATTTGACAAAGAACCGAGGTTTGCTGATCTGGCATTCAATTTGGCAGAGTTCGCCCATGCATCATTCAGAGGTGGTTTTCGCGGGGGAAACTTTGGAGCTAAGGCCTTTGTTTCCTTTGCTGATCCGGCATTCAATTTGGCAGAGTTCACCCATGTATCATCCAGAGCCGGTTTTCGGGAGGGCGCGGGAGGGGACTTTTGACTCAAAAGTCTCCTCCCGCAATAATTTCGTTCCTCCTCCGGGTTTTCGGGAGGGTGCTTTTGACGCAAAAGCATCCTCCCGCAATATTTCCCTCGTTCCCGGTTTTCGGAGGGGGAGCGGGGGAACCACTTTTGACTCAAAAGTGGTTCCCCTGCAAAAATCCCCGTTTTCCCGTTCCTCGTCTTCAAATGCGGCGGATGTGTGGCAATGGTTGCCTGAGGATGAAAGGGCGTGGTATAATAAGAAAGAAAGGATGAGGAGGGGGGACACGGGCATGAACAAGAAGAAGCTGATCCTGATTGCCGATGACGAGGTAGGCATTCATGAATCCCTGCGGGTATATTTAACCCGGGAGGGATATGAGGTTTATTCGGTTTTTCGCGGGGACGATGTCATGGAGGCGTTTCAGCGCATGCGTCCCGATCTGGTGATATTGGATATTATGATGCCCGGGCGCACGGGCACGCAGGTCTGCGCGGATATACGCGCCATTTCCATGACCCCCATTATCATGCTGACGGCCAAGGGCGAAGAGGTGGATAAGCTGCTGGGGTTTGCCCTGGGCGCGGATGATTACATGGTAAAGCCCTTTTCGCCCCGGGAGGTGGTATCCCGGATTCAGGTGATTTTCCGGCGGATGAACCAGATGCAGGCCGCGCCGGAGCAGGGGCTGCTGACGGTAGGCAACACGGTAATTGATCTGAAATGCTATGAGGTGCGGGTCAATGGGGAGAGCGTGCTGCTTTCGCCCAAGGAGGTAGAGATTCTGCATCTGATGGCCAGCCATCCCCGGCAGGTCTTTACCCGGGAGCAGCTATTGGATAATATCTGGGGCTTTGATTTTAACGGGGATTCCCGGGTGGTGGATACCAGCATCAAGCGTATCCGCAAGAAGCTGCCGGAGGAAACGGATGTGATTCTGCGCTCGGTCTATGGGGTGGGCTATAAGGCGGAGGTGCGGCAGGATGCCTAAATGGTCGTCCTATTTCACCCGCTTTCTTCTGGTATTCAGCATCTGCGTGATGATCCTGACGGCGCTTTTCTACGGGCTTTCCAGCTATCTGTTTTCCGAAATCAATACGGCCTCCAATTATGCCTCGGTCACCGAGGGACTGGCCGGGGCCAGGGGCGTGCTGCGGGCATACAGACAGGGGGAAATGAAACGGGATGAGGTGCAGGCGGCGGTGAACCCCCGGATCAACGGCAGCGGCATGTTTTATATGCTCCTGGACACCGATAAGCAGGTAATCGCCTATACGGAGGAGGCCGTGCCCTACTTCGTGGGGGAAAACCTGGATTTTCTGCTTACGGCGCTGCAGCAGGAGGGCACGGCCATTGCCCGCCATACCGATCAGGGCACCATGGCGCTGCTGGTAGGGGAAAAGAATGAAAACGGCTATATTCTGGCGGGCTGGCCCATGCGCATTCATGCCGGATATGCCGTTACCTTTCGCCAGCAATTGCTGATTGCCATGCTGGGCGTACTATGCCTGATGCTGATTCTCAGCACCTATACCACCCGGAAAATGGCGCGTCCCGCCCAGATGATCATGGAATTATCCAGCCGCCTGATTGAAGGGGATCAGTTGCTGGTGCCGGAAAATCTGCCGGGCCAGGAAATGCGGAATATCGCCAAGGCGCTGAACCATATGTCCCGCTCGGTGGCCAGCGCCATATCGGAATTGCGCTGCGAAAAGGAAACCATGGCCCTGATTCTGGAGGGGCTCAGCGAGGGCATCCTGGCGGTGGATGAAAAGGGCGAGATCCTGCATGAAAACAGGGCGGTGGGCCAACTGCTGGGCGAAAAGGACGGGGAAGCCTATCAGACGGTGTTTTCCGCGCTGCTGGCGGAGGGCAAGGAGCAATATGAGGATAAAATCACCCGCAATCAGATGGTTCTTTCCTTCTCCATTTCGCCTCTGCCCGCCCATAGCGGAAACGCGCCCAAGGGACGGGTGGCCCTGATCCGGGATATTACGGAGCAGGAGCGGCTGGAGCGGACGCGGCATGATTATGTGGCCAATATTTCCCATGAGCTAAGGACGCCCCTTTCCTCCATCCGCGGGCTGGGGGAGGCCCTGCGGGATAATATCGTCACCGAGGAAAATGATCGCCAGCGGTATTACAATATCATCGTGGAGGAGGCCACCCGCCTTTCCCGGCTGGTCAATGATCTGCTGGAGCTTTCCTCTCTCCAATCCAATCCCGCCGCCTTTGAAATGGAGCGGATTGATCCCAACGAGCTGATTTATGAACTGCACGATCTGAACACCCGGCTGTTTGAGGAAAAGAAAATTGCCTTCCATCGCTCGCTGCCGGAGGAATTTCTGCCGGATATTCGCTCCAACGAGGATCGGCTGACCCAGGTGCTGACCATTTTCCTGGATAACGCAAGGAAATATACCCCTGAGGGGGGCAGCGTGACCCTGGGCGCAGAGCGGGCGGCGGGCGGCGTGCGCTTTTTCGTCCGGGATACGGGCGTGGGCATGAATGAGGAAACACGGCGCATGGCCTTTGAGCGCTTCCATCAGGCCGAAAAGGGCCGCAGCGATAAGGGCAGCGGCCTGGGGCTTTCCATCGCCCGGGAGGTATTGCAGAAGCTGGGGGTGGAAATCCATCTGGAAAGCGAACTGGGCCAGGGCAGCGAATTTTCCTTCGTGATTCCTGATTCAGGAAATTCTGCGCTTCCTTCCGGTGAATAAGGCTTTCCATTCGGCAAAAAATATGCTATACTGATTTGGCAACCCAAGGAGAAAGGCTGGAGGATCAAATTATGTTCGGAAGAATGATGAATAGCTTTTACTACGGCAAAAGCGGCAAGGGCGATTTCAAAAAAGAGGATCTGCCGGAAAATCGCTGGCAGCTCTTCTGGGAAATGCTGCGGGTGCGCTTTTCCGGGCTGTGCCGGCTGAATCTGATGACGGTGGCGGCCCATCTGCCTGCGATTATCGTAATTGCCCGGCTGTTTCTTGCCATCATCAGCATTACGGTGGTATCCGGCGCGTATGCGGAATATCTTTCCACCGGCGTATTGGATGAGGGGCTGACCGAAAGCCAGCTTGCCGCGCTGCAGTCGGCGGGCGTAGTGGATATGGTGACGATGAACGCCTATACCAGCGAATATCTGCTTCTGTCCGTTTCCTCCACGCTGCTTTATCTGATCCCCTGCATCCTGATTACCGGCCCCATTCAGGCGGGCGTCGCCCATGTGACCCGCAACTGGGCCCGGGATGAGCATGCCTTCATCTGGTCTGATTTCAAGGATGCCGTCAAGGAAAACTGGAAGCAGGGGCTGGGCGTTTCTGCCATTACTGCGGTGCTGCCCTATCTGATCTATGTGGGGTATCAGACCTACGGCCAGATGGGCGCGGACAATAAATTCTTTCTGCTGCCCCAGATGCTGGTGCTGACGCTGGGCCTTGTGTGGGCCCTGGCGCTGACCTTTATGTATCCCATGATGGTCTGCTATAAGGTGAAATTTTCTGATCTGATCAAGAACAGCATCATGATGGCCCTGGCCCGCCTGCCCCAGACGGCGGCCATGCGCATCTGCACGCTGCTTCCCAGCGCCATCTGCCTGGTGATTTTCTATCTGACCAGCAGCGTCTATGCCCTGCTGGCCTGGGGCGCCTATTATATCGTGGTGGGCTATGCGCTCTCCCGCTTCGTCTTTGCCAGCTTTACCAACGGCGTTTTTGATCGCTACATCAATGCCCATATGGAGGGCGTGAAGATCAATCGCGGCCTGGCCGATCCCGAGGATGAGGAGGAAGAGGAAGCGGAGCAATCCGGGGATTCCCTGCCCCCCTCTGCCGCCGAATAACTGAATGAGGCCTGCTGCATGCGCGCATACTATGCCCGGGAGGGGATGGTATGCGCATGCTTTCTTTAGAGGAAAGAATGAAATATGAGGCCGCCCGGGAGCTGGGGCTGCTGCCCCGGCTGCTCCGGGTGGGCTGGCCCGGGCTGACCGCCGCGGAAAGCGGGCGGATCGGCGGGCTGGTGGGGGCCCGAAAACGAAAGAAAAGAGAATGAAGGATGTATACGGCGTTTGCTTCTGTTTATGATGCGCTGATGGCGCAGGTGGATTACGGGGCCTGGGCGGCGCATTATGCAAGGCTATTGGAAATGGGCGGCGTAAAGAAAAACGGGAAAATCGTGGAATGCGCCTGCGGCACGGGCAATCTGACCCTGCTGCTGCGGAAAATGGGCTATCAGATGACGGGGGTGGATCTTTCCGAGGATATGCTGGAGCGGGCCATGGAAAAGGCCCGGCGGGCGGGCTGCCTGATCCCCTTTATCCGGCAGGATATGACCCGGCTTCAGACACCCCGGCGGGTGGACGCCGTGCTTGCCACCTGCGATGGCGTGAATTATCTGGCCGAGCCGGGCCAGGCTTCCGCCTTTTTTGCCGCCGCCTATGCCGCCCTTCGCCCCGGCGGCGCGCTGATCTTTGATCTTTCCACTCCGGAAAAATTATCCGGCACCCTGGGCAATCATACCCTGTTTTCCGATGAGGATGAGATCGCCTATATCTGGCAGAATGCCTATGATGAAAAAACCGCCCTGGTGCAGCTGCAGCTTTCCATTTTCGTCCGCCGGGAGGATGGGGCCTATGACCGGCTGGAGGAAATGCAGATTCAGCGCGCCCACAGCCGGGAGGAAATCCGGGCCTGGCTGGAGGAGGCGGGCTTTGCGGGCATCCGCTTCTTTGGGCGGCAGCGGCTTTCCGCGCCCCGGGCGGGGGATGACAGATGGCATATCCTGGCGCTCAAGCCTGCGGATGGGGGAAAGGAAGGATGAAAACGGTCTATCCCCGTCTCTATCCCGCCTTTTCCTGCCTGGGGGAAAAATGCCGCCATAGCTGCTGCATCGGCTGGGAAATCGATATTGATGCGGAAAGCCTGGAAAGATACCGCCGCCTCCCCGGGGAAATGGGGGAAAGGCTGCGGCGGGGCATCGTTCAGGAGGCAGAGGGGGCGCATTTTCTTCTGACTAAGGAGGAGCGCTGCCCCTTTTTGAACAGCCGGGGCCTTTGCGATATGATTCTGGCCTATGGGGAGGATATTCTCTGCCAGGTCTGCGCCGATCATCCCCGGTTCCGGAATTTTTTCTCGGATCGCACGGAAATCGGGCTGGGGCTATGCTGCGAGGCGGCGGGCAGGCTGCTGCTTTCTGCCGAAGCGCCCTTTTCCCTTATCGAGGAGGGGGAGGAGCAGCCTTCCGGGGAGGAAGCGGCGCTGCTTTCTCTCCGGGAGGAGCTGTTTTCCATCCTGCAATGCCGCGCCCTGCCCCTGGAGGAAAGGCTTGGGCGGCTGCTGCGGCGCTGCCATGCGGAATTGGCCGACCGGGATTTTGCCGCCTGGGCGGAAATATATCTTTCCCTTGAGCGGCTGGATGCGGCCTGGACGGAAAGGCTGCATGCCCTGGCCGGGGCGGAAAAGGCGTTTGTCTTTCCGCCCGAAATGGAAATTCCCCTGGAGCAATTGGCCTGCTGCCTTCTGTATCGGCATCTGGCCGGGGCGCTGGAGGATGGGAATATCCAGGGCCGGGCCGCCCTGACCGTGCTGAGCGTGCGGGTGATTGCCGCCATGCTCCGGCAGGAGGAAAGCCCCTCTCTGGATGCGCTGATTGAAATATCCCGGCTCTATTCCGCCGAAATCGAATATTCGGAGGAAAATCTGCAGGCGCTGATGGAGGCCGCCCTGGGCTGAAGCGCGCTGCAGATATGGCCCTTTGGCATGCGTAAAGCGTGCCGGGGCCTTTTTTCTGTCCACCGGGCCGCGAAAAAAGCCCCTTCATTTTTCCTTCGTCCTATGATAAAATAAAGCGGGATTCCAATCGGCTGCGGAAGGAGGAAACGCCATGCTTCCCAGGGTGCGCTTTGATAGGGAGGAGGGGCGTCTCTTCATTTTGCCGCCATGGTCAATAGCGGCTTTATTTCCCGGGATGAGGAGGAAATGATTCGTCTTCTGCGCCGCCAGTACCGGGCGCTGCGCCTTTCCTTTGAAACGCCTGAGGAACAGGAATAAACGGACAATAGCGGAGGGATACAAGCAGATGCATCGATTTTTTGCCGATTATCTGGAGGAAAACAGCGCCGTCCTCTCCCAGGAGGAGGCTGCCCATGCCCTGAAGGTGCTGCGGCTGAAGGCGGGGGATGCATGCCAGGCGCTGATGCCGGATGGCATCTATGCCGCCAGAATTGCGGAAATTCAGCCCCGGGTGACGCTGGAACTGATGGAAAGGCTGCCCTCCGGGGAGCCCTCCCTTCAGGTGACCCTCTATCAGGGGCTGCCCAAGGGGGATAAAATGGATTTCCTGGCCCAGAAATGCACCGAGGCCGGGGTGGCCCGGATTGTGCCGGTGCTTTTTTCCCGCAGCGTGGCGAAATGGGATCGGAAGGATGAGGAGAAAAAGCTGTCCCGGTGGCAGCGCATCGCCCAGGAGGCCGCCAAGCAATGCGGCAGGGCCTTTTCCCCCGCCATCGAGCGGCCCATCACGCTGACGCAGCTGTGCAGCCGGCTGGCGGAATATGAGCTTGCCCTGGTTCCCTGGGAGGAGCAGCGGGGCAACGGCATCCGCAGCCGCTTTTCGGGGCAGAAGCGGATCGCCCTGGTCATTGGCCCGGAGGGGGGCATCGCCCCGGAGGAAATGGAAAAAATGCAGGCGGCAGGGGCAGCTGCCGTTACGCTGGGGCCCCGGATCTTCCGCACGGAAACGGCGGCGCTGGCGGCGCTGATTTCGCTGATGACGCTATCGGGAGATATGGAATGAAAGAAAAAAGAGCATACACCCCGTTCTTATGGAAATTGGATTGCTTTTTTGCCCTGCATCAGCGCCTTTGCTGGCTGATGGCGGTAGGGGCCGCCGTGCTGGGCGGGCTGTTGATTTTATGCCTTGTGCCGGAGGAATATTCGGTTTATGCCGTGCTGGCCCTGGCGCTGCTGGTTGCAGGCGGGTATCATTTCCTGGCCCAGTCCTCCCGGCGGGTGATGAAGGAATGCCTGCGCCGGGCAGAGAGCCGGGAGGCGGCGGCCGAAATGCTGCCGCTCTATGAGCGGGTGGAAAGGGCCATGCCCGCCATGAAGCAAAGGGAAATGGCCTATACGCTTACGATAGAAAAGGGCCTGCTGATGCTTCGGGCCGGGCGGCGGGAGGAGAGCCTTTCGCTGCTCCGGGGCTTTTCCAAATGCTGGGATGAGCGGCAGAAGGAATATCTCCGTCAGCTTATTGAGCAGATCGAAGCCAGGCCGGATTTTTGCGGCTTTGCCGGAAAGGAAGAATGCTGATATGCGATCTGTGGCGTTTCATACCTTGGGCTGCAAGGTCAATCAATACGATTCTCAGGCCATGCTGGAATTATTCGAGGCGGCGGGCTATGAAATCCGGGATTTTTCCGATCCGGCGGATGTGTATGTGGTCAATACCTGCACGGTGACGGGCACCGGGGATAAAAAGAGCCTGCAGACGGTGCGCCGGGCGCTGCGCCAGAATCCCGCCGCCCATGTGGTGATTGCGGGCTGCCTGGCCCAGCGGGATGGGGAAAAGCTGCTTTCCACCGGGGCGCGGCTGATTATCGGCAATGCCCGGCGGGGCGAGGTGGTTTCGCTGCTTGAGGAAGCCATCGAGCAGCAGCAGCAGATCGTTGCCGTTTCCGATATTCTGCGCGCCGATTATGAGCCCCTTTCCATTTCTCGGCATGAGGGGCATACCCGGGCTGTGCTGAAAATTCAGGAGGGCTGCGATCGCTACTGCACCTATTGCATCATTCCCTATGTCCGGGGGGGCATCCGCTCCAGAAAGCCGGAGGATATTCACCGGGAGGCCCTGCGCCTTTCCCAGGCCGGGTTTACCGAACTGGTGCTGACCGGCATCCATCTGACCAGCTACGGCAGGGATCTGGCGGGGGAAACGCTGCTGGATGCCATCCGCGCCTGCGATGTGCCGGGGGTGCAGCGGATTCGGCTGGGCTCCCTGGAGCCGGTGATTGTAACGGAGGCCTTCGTTTCCGCCCTTCGGGAGGAAAAAAAGGTCTGCCCCCAGTTCCATCTGGCGCTGCAGGCGGGCTGCGACAGCGTGCTGAAGCGCATGCGCCGCCGCTATACCACGGCGGAATTTGCCGAGGCCTGCCGTCTGCTCCGCGCCGCCTTTCCCGGCTGCGCCGTGACCACCGATGTGATTGCCGGCTTCCCCGGGGAAACGGAGGAGGAATTCCGGGAAACCCTGGCCTTCTGCCGGGAAATCGGCTTTGCCCGGATGCATGTCTTCCCCTACAGCGCCCGGCAGGGCACCCCTGCCGCCCAGATGGGCCATCAGGTGCCCCGGGCGGAGCGGGAAAGCCGCGCCCGTGAATTGATCGAGGCGGGCAATCGCCTGGCCCGGGATTATATGCAGCAGCAGCTGGGCAGCATTCAGGAGGTGCTGACCGAGGAATGCCAGGATGGCTTTTCCCATGGCTACACCGCCCAGTATATCGCCTGCCGCTATCCCCAGTCCCTGCCCGGAAAAATCTGCCGGGTGCGGATCACGGGCCTTGCGGAGGACGGGCTGACGGGGGAAATCGCCGAATGAGGAGCGGCGGGGCGGCCTTCGGGCAGCCGGAAAACGCCGCGCCCGGGGATTTGTAACAAAAGCCCGGTTTCCATATTTCCGCTTGTGAAACAGGGCCGTTTCTGGTATACTATATGAGGCAAGTTCTGCTTATGCCGCAATTCACGAAGGAGGTTTCGTCCTTTGAGCGATTTTAACGATTATAACGAGCAATATAGCCGCCAATCCAGCCGGGTAACCCAGCAGGCGGTCAAGCCCCAGTCCGCCCCGCAGGAAAGCTATCCCGTGCAGGGCGGCGCTGCCCCGGCGGTGCGCCATCGCCGCAGCGATCGGCATAAGACCGGCGGCGAGGGCACGGCCCCGGCCTATGAGCGGCAGATGGAAACCCCTGCCCAGGAGCAGCAGTGGGTGCGCCGTCAGCCCCCGGCGGAGGATGCCGCCGCCCCCTATCCCCGCGCCTCCCGGCAGGAAATGCGTGCGGATGACGGCTTCATGCGCCGCCCCGTGGCGCTGGAGGAGGAATATGAGGATGAGGAGGAGGAGCGGAGCATCCCCTGGCTGAAAATCTTTCTTATCGCGCTGGCCGTGCTGCTGATTGTCTGCGTGCTTTTGTATTTCCTGCCCGATGCCGGGCCGCTGAACGGCCTCAAGAAGGGCGTTGAAAGCGCGGTGCATCTGGTCATCCCGGAAAAGGAGGTGCCCGGCGAGGCCCTTTCCTTCCAGACCGTTACCAATAACGGCGTGACCGATTCCCGCATCATTTTCCATCTGACCACCAATCAGACGGTGGAGGGCGCCCGGCTGGAGGATGCGGAGGGCAATGAAATCAGCTGCACCGTCAGCCTGGTCAACGGCGCCGGGGAAACCAACAAGATCTGGGCCATTACCGCCGTTTTTGCCGAGCCCTTTGAGGGCAATATCTATGCCGCCATCAAGGATGAAAGCGGCTGGGTGCGCACGGATAAGGCCGTGCCGCTGGTGATCAATGCCCCCACCCCGGTGCCCACCCAGGTGCCGGTGGTGACCCAGGCCCCCACCGATGCGCCCACCCAGCCCCCCACCCAGGCTCCCGTGCAGAGCGAGCCGCCGGCTGTTACCGCCGCCGCGCCGGTCATGAGCAGCACCAATGTGCCCGTGCCCACCTGGGCCCCCACCAATGCGCCTGCGCCTACCCAGGCCCCCACGCAGGAGCCTACCCTGCCCCCCACCCAGGCGCCCACCCAGGAGCCCACGCCCGAACCTACCCAGGTGCCCACTCCCGTTCCCTCTCAGGCGCCCACTCCTGTGCCCACCAATTCGCCCATGCCCCGTCTGGAGGCAGAGGCGGCATCCGGGGCCAATGAGAAAGTGACCGATACCGTCTTTATCGGCGGCAAATCCCAGAGCGATTATCAGCGGGAGAACGGCTATATCGCCCCCAATCCGGATGAATATACCAATTATGCGGGCGGCGTATTTACCTTCCGCGGGGATAATTTCCGCCGCAATGCCGCCTTTGGCACGGCGGAGGTAGAGGAAGAAAAGATGAGCGTGCTGTGGCAGACGCCCATCGGCTCTCTGCGCACCGCCGATAACGGCACGCTCTACGGCGTGGGCTGGACGGGCCAGCCCGCCATCGTCAAGTGGACAAGAGAGGTTCGCCTGATGATGAACCTCTATGACGACGCCAAGAATACCAGCGCCCTGCGCGAGGTGATCTTTGGCGCACAGGACGGCAAAATCTACTTCCTGAATCTGGAGAACGGAAACGCCACCCGGGATCCCATTAATGTGGGCTATCCCCTCAAGGGCAGCGTCTCCATCGATACCCTGGGCCGTCCCCTGCTGGCCGTGGGTCAGGGCATTTCCAAATTGCCCAATAAGACCGGCGATATCGGCCTGCGGGTCTATAATCTGATGGATGGCAGCCAGGAATTCCTGCTTAACGGCCGCAAATCCGATTCCCAGAAGCAGTATACCACCAACGGCGCTGTGGATGGCACCGCGCTCTTCCTCTCTCAGGGCAATGATGCCATGGTGGTGGCGGGGGAAAATGGCCTGCTGTATACCGTGGATCTGGGTGGCGTATTCGAATATCCCAAGGCGGATAATCCCGATGCCGCGGGCAAGCTGGAAATTGATCACAGCATCACCTATCTGCGCACCAAGGCAAATGCCGGCAAGGAAAGCCAGGTGGGCGTGGAAAGCAGCGTGGCAATGTATGATAAATATATCTATATGGCCGATGCCTACGGCCTGCTCCGCTGCGTGGATTCTGATACCATGAAGACGGTCTGGGCGGTGGATACCGGGGATAATACCGATGCCGCCATCGCGCTGGATTGGAGCAAGGATGAGGAAAGCCTGAGCCTCTATACCGGCAATACCGCCCATAGCCGCCTGGGCAGCAAGAAAAATGTGAGCATCCGCTGCCTGAACGGCCTGACCGGCGAAGAAAAGTGGGTCTACGAAATCAAATGCGATTACGATAAGGATCAGCGCTCCGGCTGCAAGGCCAGCCCGGTGGTGGGCCAGAACGGCATCGCCCATCTGGTGATCTTTACCGTCAATCAGGTGGCCGAGGGCGGCAGCCGCGTGATCGCCCTGAATAAGGATACCGGCATGGTGGAATGGGAATACGATCTGGCGAATGAAACCGTCTCCTCTCCTGTGGCCGTCTATAATGAGGCCGGGGAGGCCTGGATCATTCAGGCGGATGGCAAGGGCCTGCTGACCATGCTGGACGGCGAAACGGGCAAATGCTGCTCTACCCTGGATCTGGGCGGCAATATCGATGGCTCCCCCGCCGTGTACCGCAATATCCTGGTCATCGGCACCTGCAGCAAGGATAACTCCTACATGTACGGCATCGAACTGAAATAAGCGAAAACAGAGGGACGGGGAAGGAACGGGAGATATTTTTGCGGGAGGATGCTTTTGACGCAAAAGCATCCTCCCGCACCCTCCCGAAAACCGGCTCTGGATGATACAAGGCGGATTCCTGCCAGGTTGAATGCCAGTGAAGCAAAAGAAAATAAGTGGTAAGGAATGAAACAGCAATGCTCCATCAAACGCGAGAGCATTGCTGTTGTCTTATCTACCGCTATTCTTTTTTGCAGATCTGACATTCAATATGGCAGAATCCACTCATGAATCATCCAGAGCAGGTTTTCGGGGGAGAATCTTGGAAGCCCAAGCCTTCGCTTCTTTGCTTCACTGGCATTCAATTATGTGAAGGAAATCCATGTTTTATCCAGAGTTGGTTTTCGGGAGGGCGCGGGAGGGTGCTTTTGACGCAAAAGCATCCTCCCGCAATATTTTTCCCAGTTCCATTCCTGGTTTTTGGGAGGGTGTTGGAGGGTGCTTTTGATGCAAAAGCATCCTCCCGCAAAAACCGGCAGTCACCTCCCGCAAGAATCGTTCCTTCCCGTTATAGTTTTTGTTGACAAATGCATGTTTTTCCTACTACAATCGTGGTGTGGGAAGGGTGGTGGAGAATTGGTGAATTCGGAATTGGTGGCACGGTTATCGGCGCTGACGGAGGAGGAGGAGGCGCTGCTTCGCGGCGCACCGCTTGACAGGGGGGCGTATTCCAGCGGGCCTTCCTTTCTGGTACAGGGGGACAAGATGCTGCCCCACGGGCAGGCGATTACGCTGCGGCCGCACACGCGCTTTGCGGATTTTCCCGTTCACCGGCATGATTTTGTCGAGATCATGTACATGCTTTCGGGGGAGACGCTGCACACCATGGAGGATGGGGCGCAGATCACCCTGAAGGCGGGGGAGATCCTGATGATGAATTGCCATACCGCCCATGCCATTGCCCGGTGCGGGGAGGGGGATGTGGCGGCGAATCTGATTGTACGGCCCGCCTTTTTTGATTTTGCGCTGGAGACCATTGGCGGGGACGGCACGCTGGGGCGCTTTCTGATTGATGCGCTGCGGGCGGGGGAAAAGGAGGTGCCCTACCTGTATTTCCGGGTAGCGGAGATCCGGCCCATTCAGTGCGTGATGGAAAGCCTGCTGCTGACGCTGATGGATAAGCCCCGGGGCGGGCAGATGATCCAGAAAACGGCCATGACGCTGCTGTTTCTGCAGCTGATGGAAAATGCGGATCGGATGTCGCTTTCCGCGCTGCACCGGGGAAACGCCCTGGCGGTGGCGCTGCTCCGGGAAATCCACCGGAATTACGCTGCCATTTCCTTTGCGGATTTTGCCAGGAGCCGCGGCGTATCCCCGGCGTATGTGAGCAAGACGGTGCGCCTGGCCACCGGGAAAAGCTGCACGGAGCTTCTGCAGGCCCGGCGCATGAAAAAGGCCCGGGAGCTATTGGAGCATACCAACCTGAGCATTCTGGAAATCTGCACGGCGGTGGGCTATTCCAACAGCAGCTATTTCTATCGCCTCTTTGAAGGGGAGACCGGCCTTTCCCCGGCGGAATACCGCAGGCAGCGGCAGGAAGCGCAGGTTAATTCAGGACATAGATAAATGCAAGCAGCGTCCTTTTCAGCGGCGGATAAGCCGCGCTACAATAGGCAGGGAAATAACGGGAGCATGCTCCCTTTCAGCATGAAAAGGAGGAAAACAACATGACGACGGCTTACGAATATGCCAGGGAGCGCTATGCCGCCCTGGGCGTGGATGTGGAAAAGGCCATGGAGACGCTGAAGAAAGCGCCCCTGAGCCTGCATTGCTGGCAGGGGGATGACGTGCGCGGCTTTGATACCGATCCCTCCAAGCCTCTGACCGGCGGCATCCAAACCACCGGCAATTACCCCGGCCGTGCCCGCACGCCGGAGGAACTGATGGCGGATATTGATCTGGTGCTGAAATTATGCCCCGGCACGGCGAAAATGAATCTGCACGCCTGCTATGCCATTTTTGATGAGGAAACGGGCTGGGCAGACCGGGATAAGCTGGAGCCAAAGCATTTTAAGAAATGGGTGGATTTCTGCAAGGCCCGGGGCCTGGGCTGCGATTTTAACCCCACCTTCTTTTCCCATCCCAAGTGCGATCCCCTGACCCTTTCCTCCCCTAACGAGGAAACCCGCCGCTTCTGGATTGAGCATGGCAAGGCCTGCATCCGCATCAGCCAGTATCTGGCGGAGGAATTGGGCCAGCCCTGCATCATGAATATCTGGACGGGGGATGGCTTTAAGGATATCCCCGCCGATCGGCTGGGCCCCCGGGTGCGCTATAAGGAGGCCATGGACGAAATTCTGTCCGAGCCCTTTGATTTTGACAAGGTGAAGCCCTGCGTGGAATCCAAGGTATTTGGCATCGGCGTGGAGGCCTATACGGCGGGCAGCGCGGAATATGCCCTGGCCTATGCCGCCCTGAACCCCGGCAAATGCATCCCGCTGATGGATAACGGGCATTATCATCCCACCGAGGTGGTATCCGATAAGATTCCCGCCCTGCTGGCCTTCTTCCCCGAATTGGCGCTGCATATCACCCGGCCCATCCGCTGGGACAGCGATCATGTGGTGCTGCTGGATGATGAAACCAAGGAAATCTGCAAGGAGATCGTGCGCTGCGGCGGGCTGGAGGGCCGGGTGCATATGGCGCTGGATTATTTCGACGCCTCCATTAACCGGGTTTCCGCCTGGGTGACGGGCTTCCGCATTGTGCTGGCGGCGCTGCTGATGGCGCTGCTCATCCCCCATGAAGAATTGAAGCGGCTCCAGGATACCGATCAGTTCAGCGAGCTGATGGTGCGGCAGGAGGAAATGAAGACCATGCCCTTCGGCGAAATCTGGAATGAATACTGCCGCCGCTGCGGCGCGCCCATCGACGGCGAATGGTTCCCCCTGGTGCAGCAGTATGAAAAAGATGTGCAGGCAAAGCGCTGAAAAGCAAGGAGAGAAAGAAACATGAGCATGACCGATATTGAGATCGTCAAGAGATATATCCGCATGGCCAATGACGGCTGGCTCCAGGGCTGGCATGAGCGCAATGGCGGCAATCTGACCTACCGGCTGACCCGGGAAGAGGTGGCTCAGATGCGCCCCTTCTTTGATGAAACGCCCCGGCCCTGGGTGAATATGGGCGTTACGGGCCGCAACCTGGCGGGGGAATATTTCCTTTCCACCGGCAGCGGAAAGTATTTCCGCAATGTGATTCTGGGTCCCGAGGACAGCCTGTGCGTGGTGGAAATCAATGAAGCGGGGGATAGCTATCGCATCGTCTGGGGCCTGGTCAACGGCGGCCGTCCCACCAGCGAATTCCCCTCTCATTTCATGAATCATTCCGTGCGCGCGGCGGCCACTCAGGGCGCCTGCCGGGTGATTTATCATGCCCATCCCGCCAATATCATCGCCATGACCTATATCCTGCCCCTGACCGATAAGGCCATTACCCGGGCCCTGTGGCAGAGCGCCACGGAATGCCCCGTGGTCTTCCCCGGCGGCGTGGGCGTGGTGCCCTGGATGGTGCCCGGCGGCGCGGATATCGCCCTGGCCACCTGCGAAAAAATGAAGGAATTTGATGCCGCCGTCTGGGCGCATCACGGCCTGTTTGCCTCCGGCCCCGATTTTGATACCACCTTCGGCCTGATGCATACCATCGAAAAGGCCGCCGAAATCTATATGCTGGTGGTTTCCTCCGGAAAGGCTGTGCGCCAGACCATTGAGGATCAGGATTTGCTGGCCATCGCCAGGGAATTCGGCGTGGAGCTGCAGCAGGATTTCCTGGGCGAATAAGGCAGGGGAAAAGGGCCGCCGCCCGGCATTTTTCTTCCGCCCGGGCGGGGAAAATCCCCCGATTCGCTCTTTACAAAAACCGTTTCTTCGATTATAATGAAACCTACGGGCGATGAAAAAGACGGGCCCGCGAGAACCGCTTCTCAGAGAGCCGGGGCCAGCTGCAAGCCCGGCAGGCGGCGCGCGGCCGGATCACTTTGGAGCCTCCGGTTGAAGAATCGGCGTTTCATCCGCGATATGGGATGCATAAGCGGGCGATGCTTTTCGCCAACTTGGGTGGTACCGCGGATTCAGGATCCGTCCCAGCGATTGGGGCGGATCTTTTTTTGGAGGCCTTTGCCGGGGGCCGCAGGCGGATTCTTCCGCCCCGCGCCCGCAATAAAGCCCGCGCGGGCAGCCCCTTTCCCCGGCCCGCCAGCAGCAGAGAATGATCCATCAAGGAGGATTGAATATGTACAAAAAGGTATCCACGGATATGAATTTCGCCGCCCGTGAGGAGGATGTGCTGAAATTCTGGAAGGAAAACGACATCGTCAAAAAGAGCTTTCATGCCCGGGACAACGCGAAGGAAACCTTCACCTTCTTTGACGGCCCGCCCACGGCCAACGGCATGCCCCATATCGGCCATGTGGAAACCCGCGCCATCAAGGATCTGATTCCCCGCTTCCATACCATGAAGGGAAAAAGCGTGCTGCGCAAGGCCGGCTGGGATACCCATGGCTTGCCGGTGGAATTGGAAGTGGAAAAGAAGCTGGGCCTGGATGGCAAGCCCCAGATTGAGGCCTACGGCATTGAGCCCTTCATTCAGGAATGCAAAAAATCCGTGTGGAAATATCTGCATGAATGGGAGGAAATGAGCGAGCGGGTAGGCTACTGGGTGGATATGGAGCATCCCTATGTTACCTATCATGACGATTATATCGAATCGGTGTGGTGGTCGCTGAAGACCATTGCCGATAAGGGCCTGATTTACAAGGGCCACAAGATCGTGCCCTATTGCCCCCGCTGCGGCACCGCCCTTTCCAGCCATGAGGTGGCCCAGGGCTATAAAACCGTCAAGGAATATTCCGCCTTTGCCAAATTCCGGGTGAAGGATGCCGCTGATCCCACCTATATTCTGGCCTGGACAACCACCCCCTGGACGCTGCCCTCCAATGTGGCCCTCTGCGTCAACGCCCATGAGGAATACTGCGAATTTCTCTGGCAGGGCGCGCATCATATCATGGCCAAGGCGCTGATCCCCTCCGTATTCAGCAAGGAGGATCAGGAGAATATGGAGCTTCTGCGGGTTTTCCCCGGCGCGGAGCTTGAGCATACGGAATACGAGCCGCTTTTCCCCATGCAGAATCCGCCCCGGGAAAAGGCCTGGTATGTGGTCTGCGATGATTATGTTACGCTGACCGACGGCACGGGCGTTGTGCATATCGCCCCCGCCTTTGGCGAGGATGACGCCCGGGTGGGCCGGAAATATGGCCTGCCCTTTGTGCAATTGGTTAACACCCAGGGCCGATTTGTGGAGGATACCCCCTGGGCGGGCGTATTTGTCAAGGACGCGGATGCGCCCATCATGCAGAACCTGAAGGAGCGGGGCCTGCTGCTCAAAAAGGCGCTCTATGAGCATGAATATCCCCATTGCTGGCGCTGCGATACGCCCCTTATCTATTACGCCCGGGGCGGCTGGTTTATCAAGACCACCGCGGTCAAGGATGATCTGGTGGCCAATAACCGGGCCATCAACTGGTATCCCGATAACATCAAGGAAGGCCGCATGGGCAATTTCCTTGAAAACGTGGTGGATTGGGCCCTTTCCCGGGAGCGCTATTGGGGCACCCCCCTGCCCATCTGGGAATGCGAAGAGGGGCATATGCATGTGATTGGCAGCAAGCAGGAAATTTATGATATGGCCATTGGGGAGGTAAACCTGCCCGAACTGCACCGGCCCTATATCGATGATGTGGTGCTGAAATGCCCCCATTGCGGCAAGCCCATGCACCGGGTGAAGGAGGTTATCGACTGCTGGTATGATTCCGGCTCCATGCCCTTCGCCCAGTGGCATTATCCCTTCGAAAACAAGGAGGTTTTCGAAAGCCGCTATCCCGCCAATTTCATTTCCGAGGCCATCGATCAGACTCGCGGCTGGTTCTATTCTCTGCTGACCATTTCCACCCTGGTGTTCGGCCGCTTCCCCTATGAAAACTGCCTGGTGCTGGGCCATGTGCAGGATAAGGATGGCCGCAAGATGAGCAAGCATCTGGGCAATGTGGTGGATCCCAAGGCTGTGCTGGCCAAGCAGGGCGCGGATGCCATCCGCTGGTTCTTCTATTCCTCCAGCGCGCCCTGGCTGCCCTGCCGCTTCCATGAGGACGCCCTGAATGAGGGCCCCCGGAAATTCATGACCACCCTGTGGAATACCTACTATTTCTATGTCCTGTACGCAGATATTGATCAGTTTGATCCCACGAAGCATGCCCTTGAAAATTGCAGGCTGACGCTGATGGATCGCTGGGTACTCAGCCGGCTCAATACCGTCGTAAAGGGCGTAGAGGAGGATCTGACCAATTATCGCGTGCCCGAATCCTGCCGCAAGCTCAGCGATTTTGTGGATGAGCTTTCCAATTGGTATGTGCGCCTGGGCCGTGATCGCTTCTGGGGCAAGGGCATGGCCGAGGATAAGGAAGCCGCCTTTATGACGCTCTATACCGTGCTGAGTACGCTGGTCAAGGTGGTGGCCCCCTATCTGCCCTTCATTACCGAAAGCATCTATCAGAATATCGTGCGCAGCGTGGATGCCTCCGCGCCCGAATCCGTGCATCTCTGCGATTATCCCATTTGCGATGAAAGCCGCATCGATCCCGAGGCCGAGCGGCAGATGGCCGCTGTGGAAACGGTGGTGCAGCTGGGCCGCTCCTGCCGCAATCTGAGCAATATGAAGGTGCGCCAGCCCCTGAGCCATCTCTATGTCTGCGGCGCGGATTTCGGCGAAATGTATAAATCGCTGGTGGAGGATGAACTGAATGTCAAGGATGTGCAGTTTATCGAAAATGCCGGTGAATTCGTCAGCTATGATCTGAAGCCCAATTTCTTCACCCTCAAGGCCCGCTATGGCAAATTTCTGGGCAAGCTGCGCGGCGAACTGCAGAAGCTGGATGGCAATGCCGTGGTGGCCGCCTTCGATCAGGGGCAGACCTACAGCCTCGTTATCGATGGCACCGAAATTATCCTCAATAAAGAGGATGTGCTGGTGGAGGCCGTCAAGAAGGAGGGCTATACCTCCCAGGTGGAGGGCAAGCTCACCGTGGTGCTGGATACCAATCTTACCGAGGCGCTGATCCAGGAGGGCTTCGCACGGGAGGTTATTTCCAAGCTGCAAACCATGCGTAAGGACGCCGGATACGATGTGACCGACCGTATCCTCGTTTCCTGCCAGGGCGATGAGGCGGTGATTCAGGCGGTGCAGGCCTATCAGGAAATGATCGAAAAGGGCGTGCTGGCTGTCGCCGTTTCCTATGATGCCGCACCCCAGGACGCTTACACCCAGGATTGGGATGTCAACGGCAAAAAAGCCACCCTCAGCGTGAAACAGGCGTAAGGGGTTGGAGTACGGGGATTATTGCGGGGGGGCCACAATTTTTTGGAAAAGGGGTGCCCCCCCCCCCCCCCCCAAACCCCCCCCGGCGGGTGCAAGGGGGGGGTCTGGGCA
>CAZJUJ010000054.1:0-19008 GCA_964549135.1 uncultured Oscillospiraceae bacterium
CCCCCCACCCAACCCCCCCGCGCGGTTTGGGGGGGGGGGGGGGGGGCCACACTTTCGCCCCCAACGGGGCCCCCCCCGCATAATATTCCCCGTCTTTCGTTTCCTCGTTCCCCTCGACCCCGGCTTGTCTGGGCGGGCAGGATATGGTATACTGGCGTAGGGGGGAGAGAAAGGGGTGTGATGAGCCGATGGAAGCGATGACGGCGGCGACGCAGAAAAAATATCTGGCGCTGGCGCGGCAGGAGAAGGATCCCGTGAAGAAGCAGGTACTGCTGGCGCAGGCGGAGCGCATTGCGCCGGATGATCTGGAGGTGCAGCGGGAGCTGCTTCTGCTGGGGGAAAATTATCGGCGCGATGGGAGAAATCCCGCTCCGCGGCTGATCAAATGCTATCTTTTTCACGGGTTTGAGCATCCCGAATGCCATGACGAGGCGGAGCAGCAGCGGATGGCCCGGGAGTTATTTGATCATCCCCGGCTGCAGCGCTGTCTGGCGCTGTCGCCTGCGCCCCAGGCGTTTCTGGCGGAATATCTGCAGACCCTTGCGGATACCTATATCGATTTATTTATCCGTCATGACCGCGCCCATGTGCCCGGGCTGGCCGGGCTGATCCCCGGGAAGCGGCTGATTGGGCGGCTATCGCTTCCGGCGGCGGATGTGATCCGGAATATATTTCTCTGCCCCTTTCTTTCGGAAATGGAGCAGAAATTGCTTGCCGGGGCGTTTTACCGGGCATTCTATCAATATGTGAACGGGCAGAGCGAAGCGCTGGATGCCGCCCTGGGCGAGGCGATACGCGCCCTGATCCAATGAGCGCGGGAAAGCGGGCCTGTCTCCATTTTCTGCTGCTGGCGGGGATTGCGCTGCTGCTGCAGGCGATACCGCTTCTGTATCAACAGATGCCGGGGGAGGCGGGCGTGATGCTGTATCTTTTGCATCTGTATGCGGCGCTGCCCCTGAGCGCGGTGATTTTTCCCTTCCTGGCGGGGGAAAGGGGCGTGCATCCCATGGCGGCGTTTTTTCCGGTGGGCGGGGCGCTGCTGCTGCTGCCGGTGTATCATAGCCCGGGCATGGGGCTTCTCTGCCTGCTGCTTTCGCTGATCGCCTCGGTGGCCGGGCAGGAATGGCAGAAACGGAAAACGGAAAAGAAAGGATTCCATCATGGAACAGGAAAAAAGAAACGGTAGCGCGGGCGGATGGATCAGGCGATTTTTCGGCGGGCTGACCGGCCTGTTGCTGGCCCTGATCCTGATGGGGGTGATTTATCTGGCGGCGGTGCTGCTGCATGCGCCGGAAACGGATGGGCAAAGCGCCTTTATCGTAGAGGAGGAAAAGGCCCCGGTTACCCCCCTGACGGCCTCCAGCTCCTCCGATCCCCGGGCGCTGGCCCAATTGCTGGGCGCGCCCCTGCCCCAGCTTGCCGATTATACGCCCGCGGGGGCGGCGCGCAATGTGGCCCATGACGGGCAGACGGTGCGGCAGGTGACGCTGGATTACGGCGGCCTGATCATCACGGCGGTGAACCCCGCCTCGGCCGCGCCGCTGCTGCTGCGGGAGGAAATGACGGTGCAGAGCCGAAGCGATCTGACGGTAATGAACCTGCCGGCGGTCTGGGCCTGCCGCGGGGAGAGCCACTGCCTCTATTTCTCCAGCGAGTTTGCCGCCTACTCCATTTATGCGCCAAAGGCTACAGAAGAGGAATTTTTCGCCATGCTGGGCCGTATATCGCAGGTGCGATAAAAAAACGCCCCCCTGCGCCGAAAGGACGCAAGCGGGCCGCGCCATAAAAAACGCCCCGGGAGATCAAGGGGAAAAAGCCCCTGCTCCCGGGAGCGTTTCTTTATTTGAGCAGACGGATATCCTTGCCCAGGAAGGGAATGGCCATGCCGGTGCGGGTATCCAATAGCCGGGAGGAGACCCGCTCGGTATAGCGCTTTTCCAGCTCGGTGCGGGAAAGATTGGAGGTGACGGCGGTATAGAGCCCCTTGCTCATGCGGCTGCTGAGCAGGGCGTAAATCTGCTCCACCGTGATGGTCTCCATCAGCGGCTCCATGCCCAGATCATCAATGAGCAGCAGCGGCGCATCAAAATATTCCTGGGCGGTTTCCCCGGTACGGGAGAAATAGGCGGTTTTCAGCGCCATCAGCAGATCATAGGCGGTAACGAACAGCGCCTGCACGCCCCTTTGCCGGGCATGATTGCCCACGCAATGGAGCAGAAAGGTCTTGCCCAGACCGCTGCCGCCATGCAGCAGCAGCGTTTTGATGGGGCCGGAGGGGATATTCTCCGCGTATTTCAGGCATCGCGCCCGGACGGCGCGCATATAGCCCCGCTGGGTGACCTCGGTGCCGGGCAGGGGCGTATCCGGAAAGCGGGCTTCATCAAAGGCCTCAAAGCATTGGCCCTGACCGGTGCTTTCCGAGGCCTGGGCCAGGGCGGCAAGATACGCCCTTTTCAGGCATTCGCAGGGTTTTTTCAGGGATCGCTCGTAGATGTAGCCCCTATCCTCACAGGCCTTGCACTGGCAGACGGGGGAAAGATAATCCGCCGGATAGCACTTCTTTTGCAGAAGCGATGCGATTTTCTGATTGTATTCCGCCATCTGCATTTCGGCATCCGGGGCAGCGCCGCCGGAAAAGGCCTGGCGGGCGGATTGCAGCACCATGCTGTGGCGCTGCTGAAGCAGGGCGTGCAGATCGGGATGCAGGGCGCTGATTTCATCCAGCCGCCGCTCCTCCTCCTGCTCGTTTTCCTGCTGCCGGGCGGCAAAATCCGAAAGCACCAGGGAAAGAATCTGATTATCCACGCAGCTTCTTCGCCTCCTCGATTAGATCATCCGATACGGCCAGCAATTCCTCTTCCGTGTATTCCCGCTGGGTGTAGCGCTGGGCGGAAACGGTTTTGCCCTGGGGCGCGTGCTCGGGGCGCTTCTGGGCCCGGGCCTGGGAAATATCCGTGATCCCGGCCTCATGCCAGGTTTCCAGCACCTTATCCAGATAGCTGATTTTGCTGCCCTCTGCCGCCCGGGCCTGCTCGGCGGCGGCCAGGATCAATTCCTGATTCATGCCGCTGCTCTTCCATTTTTCATAGAGCGCCCGATCGGCGGCGGTGGGGCGGCCATGATGCCCGCAGGCCTCAAAGACCTCCAGCAGGGCCAGATTAAGCTCCCGGCATTTGGCCAGATAGGCGCTGACATCGGCCGCGTTTTTCAGGCCCCGGCTGCGCCAGGAAAGGAGCAGCGCCTGCATATCCTCTACGGTTTTACGGGCGCGGCCGCATTCATCCGCCGCCAGCAGCAGCACCTCATGGGGCAGAATGGCGGTGTATTCCCGGTAGAGGCGGATCAGGGCGGGGCCGGTGGGGGCCGCACCCAGGCGGGAAAAGGCCTCCCGGGCCCGGGACATTTCATCGGCCTCCTGCTGCAATTGCTTTTTCACCTGGACGCCGGTGCGGGCCTCGCCCCGGCTGCGGATGCCGCCTAAGATGCCGTCCAGATATTTAAAGGAGGGATCGCCCTTGGTGGTTTCGGCGCAGGCATCCAGGATGGCATCCTGAGAAAAGCCCCATTCGCCCAGCCATTTTTCATAGAGCGCCAGTTCGTCATCGCTGGGCATGCGGCGCTTGCCCATGCGGGAAAGTACCTTCCGTGCCCCGTCATGCACCGCCTGATCATGATGCAGAAAGGCATCGGCGTCATCGCAGGTGACCACCTGATGCTCCTTCATGCGCACGGCCAGCGGCTCTGCCTTTTTGAAGGAAAACTGCACGCCCCGCTGGGCGATGCAATGATTGAGCAGCATCAGCACCACCTCGGGCTTCAGCCCGATATCCAGCACCCATTCCCAGGCGATGGCGATTTCTCCGGGGGTGATTTTCCGCCGGTCGCCGAAGGCTGCATACACGCTTTCGGAGAAATTGACGAATTCATCATCCACCTGCAGGGGCGAGCCGGGCAGCAATTGCCGCTGGGTGGGGGAATGAAACTGATAAACCGGGGGATCATCGCTGAGATGGGATACCAGGGCCCGCCGCTCCCAGTAGCGCAGCGCCGCCTCGATATCCGGCAGGGACATGGAAAGATCCCGGGCCATATCCTCCAGGGAATAATCCGCCTTCATATTTTCCGCTGCAAACAGCCCCCAGAGATAAACCTTGATATATTCGCCCTTGGCGGCGGGCAGATAATCCAGAAAAAACCGATTTTCAATGGCCATGGCGCCAAAGGCGCGGGCCTGGGGATCTCTTTCAAGCATGCCCCTTCTCCCTCCTTCCGGGCCGCAGCGTGCCCGCCTGGGCCAGCAGCACGGCAAACAGCATGATTCCGCAGCCGATATAGGCCTGCCCGCTCATCCTTTCGCCCAGCAGCAGCGCCCCGGAAAGCGCGGCGAAAACCGATTCCAGGGAAAGAATGACGGCGGCATAGGCCGGCGGGCAATTCCGCTGCCCAACGGTTTGCAGAGTATAGCCCACGGCCGTGGAAAAAAGCCCGCAGTACACAATGGCCCAGGCCCCGCGGCCCAGATTTTCCAGCGTGATGCTTTCGGTGGGCAGCGCGATGAGCAGATTGAGAACAGCCACGGTAAAAAACTGCACCGTGCATAATTTCAGCGGCGACATGCCGGGGGCGAAGCGATCGGTCACCAGAATATGCAGCGCCCAGCAGACCGCCCCCGCCAGCAGAAACAGATCGGGCCCCTCCAGAGAAAAGCGCTCTCCCGGCTTTACGCAGATAAGATACAGGGCGGGCAGCGCGATCAGCAGGGCCAGCCAGGTGGTCAGATGGGTTTTCCTTTTAAAGAGAATGCCCACCACCGGCACCAATACCACATACAGCGCGGTCAGAAACCCGGCCTTGCCCGCAGCCGCGCCGGTGACGCCCAGCTGCTGGAGGATGGCGGCGGCGGATAAAATGACGCCCAGCAGCGCGCCCTTTTTCAGATCATCCTTGGTGAATAGCCCCCGGATTCCCCGGTTTTCCCGGATGGAAAGCAGCAGCAGCGCCATCGCGCCCAGCAGATACCGGATGCCGTTAAACAGAAAGGGCGGCACATACTGCGCCCCGTCCCGCTGGGCCGCCATGGCAAAGCCCCAGATGGCGGCGGTAAGCAGGAGCAAAAGCCCGGCGCGCAATTCTTTTTTCATGGGAGGAAGCCTCCTCTTGCAGCTTTAGTTCATTTCTTCCGTTTTCTTTTCTGCTTTGGAAACCCTTCGGTACCAAAGCACGCACACAATGGTAAGCACCAGTGTAATGCCGTAGGTGATTACCGCCGCCTGGATTCGCCCGCTCTGGGCCAGAGAGCCGGAAATGGTGGAGGAGAGCAGGGAGGGCAGCCGGGCCACGGTGGTAATGGCGATAAAGGAGCCCAGCTTCATGGGCGTGAGCCCGATCAGATAGGTCAGCATATCCTTGGGGGTGCCGGGAATCAGAAACAGAATAAAGACCAGCAGATCCAGCTTTTTTTCATTCTGCAGGAAGGAAAAGCTGCGGATTTTTTGCCGGGGGAAGAAAAGCTCCACCATCCGGACGCCCCATTTTTTTACGCAGACATACACCAGCGCCGATGCCGCCGCCATGCCGATCAGGCAGAGGATGGCCCCCTCCGCCCAGCCGAAAACAAAGCCCGCTCCCAATTCAAAGGGCTCGCCGGGCAGCAATGCAATAATCACCTGCAGCGCCACGATGCCGATCATCAGAACCTGCCCCAGCAGGCCCTTTTCGCTGATGTAATCTCTAAAGGTTTCGGGGGAATCCGCAAGCTGGCGCACCAGCGGCACGCCCACGAAATAGCCGATCAGAGCAAAAACGATCAGAATAAACACAAGCGAAAGAATGCTGATCAGCTTGCGCCGCTGAATATTTTCAGGCTGGTCATCCACAAAATGATCCCGCTTCCGAATGTGCATGGCTGTTTTCCTCCCTTGGCCGCAGATGCATACAGGATATTATAGCATTCATTCCATTCCTTGGCAACGCCCGCGGGCTTTTTCAGAGGGAAAGCTGCTCCAGCCGTCTGCTCTGCTCCTGGATGCCCAGGGCATCGATGATTTCGTTGAGATCGCCATCCATGATGGCATCGATTTTATAGAGGGTCAGGTTTACCCGGTGATCCGTCACCCGGCCCTGGGGGAAATTATAGGTGCGGATGCGCTCGTTTCTTTCGCCGCTGCCCACCTGCGCCCTCCGGTTTTGGGCATAGGCGGCGTCCTGCTGGGATTGGAGCAGATCATACAGCCGGGATTTCAGCACCTTCATGGCCTTTTCCTTGTTTTTCAGCTGGCTTTTTTCATCCTGGCAGGTAACCACCAGCCCGGAGGGCATATGGGTAATGCGCACGGCGGAATCCGTCCGGTTGATATACTGGCCGCCGTGGCCCGAGGCCCGGTAGGTATCGATGCGGATATCCTCCTGCCGGATTTCCACCTCCACATCCTCCGCCTCCGGCAGCACCGCCACCGTGGCGGTGGAGGTATGGATGCGCCCGCCGGCCTCCGTAACCGGCACCCGCTGAATCCGATGCACCCCGGATTCGAATTTCATCCGCGAAAACGCGCCGTTTCCCGACAGGGTGAATACCGCCTCCTTGATCCCGTGCAGCTCCGTTTCCGAAATATCCACGGCCTCAAAGACAAAGCCCTGCCGCTCGGCATAGCGCTGATACATCCTCAGCAGCAGCGCCGCAAACAGCGCCGCCTCCTCGCCCCCGGCCCCCGGCCGGATCTCCATGACCACGCTGCGCTCATCCCGGGGATCCCGGGGCAATAGATAGAGCCGCAGCGCCTGCCTTTCCGCTTCCTCCCGGGGCAAGAGCGTTTTCAGCTCCTCCTCCGCCATTTCCCTTAGCTCCGCATCCCCCGCCATTTCCCGGGCCTGGGCAATTGCATCCAGCAGCTGCTTATATTTTCGCCATGCGCTGACCGCCGGTTCCAATTGCGCAATATCCTTCAGAATCCGCTGCCAGCGCGGCACATCGGCAATGATCTCCGGCTGGGCGGAGGCCACCTGCAATTCTTCCAGACGGCCCTCCATGGCCTCAAATTGGCTTTCTATCATGGGCTTCTCCTTTCGGGGAAAAATCAAGGGGGGTATGTCCCTGCGGGGGGGATCAGCCCTCCCCGGGAGCGGGGGACGGCGCTTCATACACGCCCGTTACCACCCGGGGCAGATGATTCAGATCCCGAAGCATACGCACCCGGCGGAGGCTTTCCCGCAGCAGGGCGGGCACCGTTTCCCCCTGATCATCGCCGATTTCCAGGCAGAGCCAGCCGCCGGGCAGCAGATGATCGGCGGCCTCCCGGGCGATGCGGCGATAGAAGGCCAGGCCGTCCGGGCCGGCAAAGAGGGCCATTTCGGGCTCCTGCTGCACCTCCTGCTGCAATTTGCCCCGGAGGGAATCGGGAATATAGGGGGGATTGCTGACGATCAGATCAAATTTTTCCCCGGCCACAGGCGCAAAAAGATCGCCCTGCAGAAAGCGGATATCTGCCCCCAGGCTCCGGGCGTTTTCACGGGCCAGGGCCAGGGCATCCCCGCTCAGATCCGTGGCGGTTACGCTGCAGGCGGGCCGCAGCCTTTTGATGGCAATGGCCAGCGCGCCGGAGCCGGTGCATAAATCCAGCACCCGCATGCCCCCGGAAAGATGGGACAGCGCCTCTTCGCAGAGAATCTCCGTATCGAAGCGGGGAATCAGCGCCCGGGTATCGGTTTTCAGCGAAAAGCCCATAAAGGGCTGATTGCCCAGAATATACTGCAGCGGCTCCCGCGCTTCCCTCCTTTTGAGCAGCCCCTCATAGGCCGCTTCCTCCCGGGGCGTCAGCGCCCGGCCCTTCTCCATCAGCAGCGAAAGCCGGGAAAGCCCCAGGGTTTCCGCCAGCAGATATTCCGCATCCAGCCGGGGATCGGGAATATCCCGCAGCCGCTTTTCAGCCCGGTTTAAGGCATCGGCAACAAGCATGTCGTTTTCCTCCCTCGGGTTATGTGGCGTGGGGGATGTTCAGCGCTGGCTGATTCATGAAGGGGTGAACCGGGCTGAGGGTCATCAGCGCGCAGGGAAAGGAAGATTTTTTCGGGGGAACCATTCCTTGGCTGCAAAGAATGGTTCCCCCGAAGTATTTCGCTCTTTGGCACAGCCCTTTTGCAAGGGCAGGCGCTTTTTGGAAGAGGCGGCTCATTCCTTTTTGAGAATGACCCAGCCCTCCTCGGTCTTTTCCCCTTCGGGCAGGCCCCTCAGGGCGGCCTGCATGGATACGATAGCCACCTGGCACATTTCATCGGTGGGCTGCCTGGTGGTCAGCCGCTGCATCTGCAGCCCGGGCCAGCGAAGCGCCCGGACGATGGAGCCATCCCGATGGGCCAGGGCCTTGAGCGCCTCATAGCTGATGCCGGTAATGCAGGGCAGCAGCAGCAGGCGGCTGATCACGCGCCAGAAATAATGCGCGCCCAGATCAAAGCCGGTCAATTCCAGCACCAGCACATCGATGACCGAATAGAAGATGATGGAAAGGAAAAAGGTCAGCAGCAGGAAGGAGGTGCCGCAGCGGGGATGGAGGGTGGAAAACTGCTGGGCATTCTTGGGGGTAAGGGGCAAATCATGCTCATGGCAGTAGACGGTTTTATGCTCCGAGCCATGATACTGGAAGGTGCGGCGCATATCGGGCACGCGGCCGCAGAAGGAGATATAGGCGATCAGCAGCGCAATGCGGATCAGCCCGGAAACCAGATTTTTCAGCAGCAGCATGCCGCCGGTGGCAGAGGCGGGGAAGAGCATCACCGCCACGTTGGGCAGCAGCACAAACAGGCCCACGCTCAGGCAGATTGCCAATACCATGGCCACCCCCATAACCACCTTATCCACATGCTTGCCCAGCTTTTCCGCCAGCCAAATCTCAAATTTGCCGGGCTTTTCCTCTTCTGCATCCTCGCCCAGCATTTTTACGCTGTCGGTCAGCACGCGCATGCCCAGCGCCAGCATGGAAACCATATTCACCGCGCCGCGGATAAAGGGGATGCCCATCCACGCATGCTTCCTGGCGGGGGAGACATAATCCTCCCGCTTGACCACAATATCGCCGTTGCTGCGGCGCACGGCCACGGCGATGGCATCCGGGGCCTTCATCATCACGCCGTCCAGTACGGCCTGGCCGCCGATATCCACCCGGGATGCGGCGGGATGCTGATCCTTCTTTTTCATAGCTTGCTCCTTTAAAATGACGTAAATTCTGCGTTATACAGAAAAAGCAGCAGACCAAACAGGCCGTGCTGCTTTTATAGGCTTACATACCGAAGCGCTTCTTGAAGCGATCGACGCGCCCGCCGCTATCCACCAGCTTCTGCTTGCCGGTGAAGAAAGGATGACACTTCGAGCAGATTTCGACCTTCAGTTCCTTCTTGGTGGAACCGGTTTCCCACGTTTCACCGCATACGCAGCGCACGATGGCCTTTTCGTACTTGGGATGGATCTTTTCCTTCATGCCAATTTCACCTCTTTTAACCATACGAGATAGGGGATTCATGGGTGGCTGCCCATGAGCCGCAAGCAACATTATAGCATGGTGTTTTCGGGATTGCAAGCGGTTTTTTGTAAAAATAAGCATCGAATGCAGGAAAAAACGCAATCGGCAGCAAAAAACGATGGCCGTCAGGGCTTTTTCCTTTTCCTGCGGCGGATCAATAGAAACGCCGCCAGCGCCGCCAGCAGCAGCGCCGCCGGGAAAAGCAGCCCCGGGGCATCCGGTGCGGCGGCAACAAACAGGGCGGTGGGCCCGTCCGCGCCGCCAATAATGCCAAGACTCAAAAGCATCAGCCCAGCACCAGCTTTTTCAGCGCATCCATGCTCTGCACGCCCACGATGCGGCGAGCTTCCTTGCCATGCTCAAATACGATCAGGGTGGGGATGCTGTTCACCTTAAACTGCCGGGCCAATTCGCCCTCTTCATCCACATTGATTTTGCCCACGGCCGCCTGTCCGCCCATTTCCTCTGCCAACTCCTCCACCACGGGGGCGATCATCCGGCAGGGCATGCACCAGGGAGCCCAGAAATCCACCAGCACGGGCTTGTCCGCCTGCAGCACCAATTCGTCAAAATTATCCTTTGTCAGCTTCATTTCCATGGATATGCTCTCCTTTTTCATGAATTGCCAGTACGCGGGGCTGCCATACGGCGCGACTGCGCATTCTGCCCTCGAAAAGATGCAGAATCAGCCAGGAAAGCCCCATAAACAGGAGCCCCGACAGCGCCCACAGCATTTCGCTCTTAAACAGGAGCGTGCCCAGCGCCATGCCCAGCAGCAGCATGCCAAGGGGCAGGGCATAGCCCAGCAGCGAGGCCTTCAGCACCTGCCGCTCCGGCATATCTACCTCCACCAGGCTGCCCACGGGGGCCTGCCCCGGGATTTTCACCAGGGTATGCTGCTTCTGGCCCGTGCAGCCCCCGCAATGGGCGCAGGCCTCCGGCCGCTCAAAGCAGATTTCCATCTGCCCCTTTTCTGAAGAGATGACCCGCCCGCTTCTCAGCATCGCCTGTTTCCTCCTGTCCTTGGGGGTTCCATCTGATTATACCACGTTTCCATGGGAATTAACAGGCGGACAGACGGATATTTTCAATTTCCACGCCGGATATTTCCCGGGCCAGATGCACAATCCACTGGGCGTCTGTTTCGGCAAGGGGCTGGGTGAAGAGGATATTCAGGCTGCCCGCCTGAAAAACGCAGAGGGCATCCGCATAGCCCCGCGAAAGCAGCGCCGCCTCCACCGCCAGCTCGATTTCATCCCGGCGGATGCTTTCGGTCAAAGCCTCCTGGGCCTGGGCGCGGAGAGAAGCGGCGGCCCCTTCATTTTCCGAAAGGCGCAGAAGGGTCTCCCGCTCCTTTTCCCGGGCGCTCTGCCGCCGGGCGCGGTAGCTTTCGATGGGAGAAGGGGTATCCACGGGCTGGGGTGAGGCAAGCACGGCGGCGGAAAGCAGGGGAGCAGTCTCCTTTTGCCCGCCCGTAATCAGGGAGGAAAGCAGCGCGGCGCAAACGCACAGCAGCATCAGAAAATTCAAAATTCTATCTTTCATGCGCTGCCTCCATGGGAAAAATCTCTACCTGCTCTGCCGGCAGCTGCAGCAGCGTTTCCGCCGCCCGGAGCAATTGCAGCCGCACGGCGATATCCCCGGCGCCCTCCGAGATGATGATGGCCCCGGCGGGCCGGGAGGACGAAGCGGAAAAGGCGCTTTCGGCGGGGGCATAGGAAATGGCGATTTTGGTTTTCCCTGCGCCCTGGATGGCGGAAAGGGCGGCGCTGAAGCGGCGCTCCTCCTCCGTCATGGAAAGGCCGGCTTCCTCCGTTCCTGCAGAAAGCAGCAGCGCCGCCCCCAGGCACAGGGCCAACAGCAGCAGCGGCGCGTTTTTTGATCCCCTGATTTTGGCAAGCCATTCCTTCATAGGCCCCCCTGCAGCAGGGAAAGCAGGGCCTGCAGCATGGCCAGCATCAGCATCAGCCCCACCCCCAGTCCGGCGTAATTTTTTGCTTCCCCCTCGGGCAGCATCATATCCAGCAGCATCCGCATCAGGCAGAGCCCGGCCAGGGCGCGCAGAAAGCGGCTCATCGGAGCATCACCGTCAGATTGCCCACCGCAAGCATCTGGGCCGCCAGCAGAAGAAACATGGCTGCAACGGATAACTGGATGATGAAAAACAACATCAGCACATCCGAAAAATCCTGGATGCAGGCGCTGATATCCGGGCTGGTCACCGGCTGCAGCAGGGCGGCGCAGGCGCGATAGAGCATGACGGCGGAAAGGGTCTGAATCAGGGGGCCTGCGGCGGCGGAAAGCAGCAGCATCAGCCCCGTAATGCCCAGGGCGTTTTTGATCAGCAGCGAAGCCCCCACCAGCGTATCCATGGTATCGGCAAACATGCCTCCCACCACCGGCACAAAATGATCCACCGCATATTTGGCCGTGCGGATGGAAACGCCGTCCGCCGCCGCTGCGCCCAAAGACTGAAGGGCGCTGACGGAGAGAAAAATGGTAAAGGATACCCCCAGCGTCCATTTGGCGATGGTCTGAAAAAGCCGGGAGAGGCGGCCCACCTGCATGCGCGGGGAAAGATGATTGAGGATGGCGCTCAGCGCGCCGGCCAGCGCAAGGGGCAGCGTCACATGGCGCACCAGCGCGGTCATGGTGCCGCAGGCCGCCGCCACCGTGGGCTGGAAAAAGGCCGCCCCCGCCGTGCCGCCCACCGCTGCCAGCAGCGTCAGCAGCAGGGGGAAAAGGGCCTGCATGAGATCCGCCATATGGGAAACGGATTGCTGGGACAAACGCATATGCGTGCCCAGATCCCGGGCCATGGCGGCGGACAGCATCAGGCAGCAGGCGGCCTGCAGGCTTTCCCCCAGGGCCGCCCGGGAAAAGGAGCCCCGGATTTTTTCCAGCACGCCCAGAAAAATGGCGGGCACCATCAGCTGCAGGCAGCTTTGGGCGCTGCCGGATAATTCCCGGAAAAGCGAATCCGCAAGCGCCCGGAAAAGCGTTTCGCCCTGCAGCACGATTTCGCCCCGGGCAAGACGCAGGATAAGCCCCCGCAGATCCTCGCCCTCCGGAAAGGCGCTTTGATAGGCCTCCTCCCAGGGGGCAAGGGGCAGGGAGGAAAGGGTATCGGCAAGGGCACTGTCCAATTCCTGGGCCCGGGCGGAGGGAAAAAGCAGGAAAAAGAAAAGCAGGCAGAAGAGCAGACGCTTCATGGAACCAGGGAAAAGACCATTTCCCCGATTCTGGCAATCAGGGGCAGGGTCTCCAGCATCAGCAGTATTTTTCCGCAGAGGGCCGCCTTGGCCGCCAGCCCGCTTTCCCCGGCATCCTGACAGGCCTGAACCGAAAATTCGGCGATGTAGGCAAGGCCCACCAGCTTGAGCATCCGCAGCAGCATGGCGTTTTCCACCCCGGCTTTTTCCGCCAGGGCGCGCAGCATTTCCGCCGCCGCGCCGAGCCGGGTGACCGCAAAGAAAAAGAGCATCACGCCCCCGGCCAGCGCCGCTGCCGCCCCTGCCTGCTTGCCGGCGGAGCGGAGGGTAAAGGCAATCAGGGCGGCGGAAACAGAAAAGCCCGCCACCTTCAGCGCTTCATTCATGGCAGAAGAAAGATGGCCTGTACCTGGCTGAGCAATTCGCCCGCCAGGGAAACCACCATCAGCAGCACCACAATCACGCCCGCGATGGTGGCCAGCGTGGCAATATCCTCCCGTCCCGCCCGGGTGAGAAGCTGGCAGATGACCGTAACCAGTATCCCCACCCCGGCAATGCGCACCAGCACCTCAATCTGCATGCATCCCGGCCTCCTAACACATGAGAATAAACAGCGCCGCCCCGGAAAGACAGCCCAGGCTCAGATACAGGCGGCTATTCTTTTCCGCCGCCTCCCGGCTGGCCCGGGCGAAAAGCAATAGCTGCTCCCGGGCGCAGGAAAGGGCCTGCAATTGCATGCCGGGCTGGGGCGAAAAAAGCCCCATGAGTCCGTCCCGCAGGGCCCTTTTCTCCCGCCTGGTCAGCAGGGCGGAAAAGGAAAAGCGCCCAAGAAGCGCGGCAGGGGAAAGGGCGGGCTCCCGCTCCAATAGCTCCGCCGCCTGGCTCAGGCAGGGAAGGCTGTCTCCCGCTCCCAAGCGCAGCAGGGCGGGCAGCCCCAGGGGCTGATGCGTCAGCGCGAGCGCCATCTGCCAAAGGGCCATTTGCCAGGCATCCAGCAGCCTTTCCCTTTCCTGCAGCCGCCCCGCCGCCCGGGCCCCCGCCAGGATGCAGCCGGCCGCCGCCGTCAGCGCGATTGCAAGCCGCATGCCCCCACCTCCGCAATTTCCATGTCTCCGCCCAGATGCTTCAGCGTGACCACGCTTTCAAAGGCTCCCTGGGAAAAAAGCGTCTCCATGCCGGGCCGCCGTCTCAGGGCCTCCGCGCTGCCCGCATGGGCCGTGACCAGCAGAACCGCGCCGCAGCGGAGGGCCTCCAGGGCGGCCTCTGCATCCCTTGGCCCGCCCAGCTCATCGGCGGCCAGCACCTGGGGGGCCATGGCGCGCAGAAGCAGCATCAGCGCCCTGCTTTTTTCCATGCGGCTTACCACATCGCAATGGGCGCCGATCTCCAGTTGGGGCGCGCCGGAGGCACAGGCGGCGATTTCGCCCCGCTCGTCCGCCACGCCCACCTGCCAGCCATGCAGGGAATACAGGCGGATCAGATCCCGCAGCAGGGTGGTTTTTCCCGTGCCGGGCGGGCCGATAATCAGCGTGCTTTTTCCCTCGATCCGGGGGAAAACGGCATCCCCAACGCCCCTCATTTCATGGGCGATGCGCACGCAGAGGCTGGTGATTTCCAGAAGCCCCTCTTCACCCATCACCCCCGCCACGCCCAGCCGATGCCCGCCGGGAAGGGGCAGATACCCCTGGCGCAGCGCCTCCCGGTGCATGGCCAGGGTATGGCCCGAAAGGGCGGCGGCGGCCCGGGCAATTTCCGCGGGGGAAAGGGGATGGCTGCCCTGCCAGCGGCCCCAGGGAAACAGCGCCTGCAGGGGCTGTCCGGGACGCAGGCGGATTTCCCGGGCCTGGGAAAAATCTATGCTCCCGATCTCCGCCGCATCGGGAAGAATCATCTGCCAATTCATGGGACAGGGTATGCCCGGAAAATGGGAAATATACCGTCACAGACGGCAGGAAAAAGCGGCCTGCGCGGCAAAATAAAAAATGTCCGCCGGGAAGGATCCGGGCGGAATGGTTTCTGCCATGATTTCTTCGTCTTTTTTAAGAATGGGTAGAATGAAGACAGGCACTGCCGGAGCGCAAAACTTGAAAAAGCGGCCTCTGCCGCTTTTTTGACAGCCGCCAGGCGCAGAATGTGCGTTCACAGTCGAAGCGGCCAATATTCTTCGCATGCGTGGCCTCGCCCCGCATTATGCCGGGCCCAATTCGTCCATCCGGATGAATTGCCAGTCCCTTTCCCGCAGCATGCGGCAGATCGTTTCGATCCGCTTTTCGTAATCGGGCTGGTAATGGGGATAATCGGGGTAGAAATACTGCTCATGATTGCCGATGCCGATGAATTCGCCCTGGAGGCGGGCGGGCAGCAGCGCCTCGATTTCCTTTGGCGCATGGGCGTTCAGCAGAAAATGGCAGAATTCCTTCATGGGCAGGCCCAGGGCATTGGCGGAGGAGGCCAGGGCGCTGTGATCGCAGCGGGCGTTTTCCTCCGGGGAAAGATGATTGTAGGCGCGGATGGCGGGAATGATATCCCCGCCGCTGCGCGTTTTCATATACGCCCGGGTGGTTTCCTCTCTTTGGCATGCATGGAGCCGCATGAGAAAGGCGGGGGAGAGGGCGCTTTCGCCCGTTAGGGGCTCGGGGCCGCAGGTGGAGGAAAGCAGCCTTACCCCGCAATCCTTAAGCGCCCGGCAGCCCGCCTGGGAAACGGCGTTGTAATGCAGCAGCAGCCGGGGGCTGAGGCATTCCTCCCCGGCAAAGCGGCAGATTTCCCGCTGCATCCGGGTATAGGCCGCTTTCATTTCCTCATAGCCGATATGGATAAACGGATATTCGGGAAATTCCCTGTCCGCATGAAAGGCAAGGCGCAGCCAGGGCGCAGCGGCCCGGAATTCCTCCCGGTAGCAGGCGGGCATATCGCTAAGCGCAAAGGCCCCGCCCGGCCAGGCGGGATCGGCGAAAAAGAATAGATTCAGCTGGGCCTTCAGGCCCCATTTTTTATGCATTCTCTGCAGCATCCCCAGAAAGGGATGATCAAAGAGCGAGACGGGCCGATGGAGGGCAAGCTCCTGAAAAACCCGGATCACATCATCAATGGAGAAAAATATCTGCTTCATTTTCTGCCTCCTCTGCGCGGTATGCTTCCCGGGGCAGTATATAGAAGAAGATCGCCCCCTGTCAAGCCAAAGGATGGCAAAAAGCCGGGCCGAGGGGCAAAAAGAGGGAAAAAACAGCGTTCCGGGGCGAAAAAAACGAAAAAATATTAAAATAATGAAGGAAAGCCGTTGACAGATGCAATTGACCGTGCTATACTCTATGATTGCATCAGTATCGGTAAGATGCATTTCTATGACCATACCCAAACGCGCCTGAAAACACCAAAAAGGGGGGCTTGGGGAAGGGGGTCATATGCGTTTTTTCCCGTTTTACTGGGCAGGAATAAAGGGGTGATAGCTTTTATGGTGCACGAGGTCCAAATGGGGAAGCTTCGCAAACGTATGAGCTTCTCGCGCATCGACGAAGTCCTGGATATGCCGAATCTGATCGAAGTCCAGAAGAATTCGTATAAACGGTTTCTGACGGAAGATCTGAAAGAGGTTCTGGCCGATGTATCCCCCATCACCGATTATAGCGAAAATCTGGTGCTGGAGTTCGTTGATTACTCGCTGGACGGCACGCCCAAAAATTCCGTGGAGCGCTGCAAGGAACGCGATCTGACCTACGCGGCCCCGCTGAAGGTATTTGTCCGGCTGAAGAACCGGGAAACTGGTGAAATCAAGGAATCCGAGGTGTTCATGGGCGATTTCCCGCTGATGACCGAACACGGAACCTTTATCATCAACGGCGCGGAACGCGTCATCGTCAGCCAGCTGGTGCGCTCTCCCGGCGCATATTTTGACGTGCAGATCGATAAGGCGGGCAAGCACCTCTTCTCCGCCCAGATCATCCCCAACCGGGGCGCGTGGCTGGAATACGAAACGGATTCCAACGATGTGCTTTGGGTGCGCATTGACCGCGCCCGCAAACTGCCCATCACCGTGCTGCTGCGCGCGCTGGGCTATGGCACCGATCAGGAAATTACCGAGCTTTTCGGCGAGGATGAGCGGCTGATGACCACCATCGCCCGTTCCGATTCCACCAAGACCCAGACCCAGGGTCTGCTGGAAATCTACAAGCGCCAGAAGCCCGGCGAGCCGCCCACGGAGGATGGCGCCCGCGCCCTGCTGCGCAGCCTCTTCTTTGATCCCAAGCGCTATGATCTGATGCGCGTGGGCCGCTATAAATTCAATAAAAAGCTGGGCGTTGCTGCCCGCATTGCCGGCCAGATTGCCGCCGAGGATATTGTCAGCCCCCTCTCCGGCGAGGTTATGGTCAAAAAGGGCGATCTGATCAGCCGCGCCCAGGCCAAGGATATTCAGAATGCCGGTGTAAACGTGGTCTTCCTCCAGTGCGATCAGGTGGTTCACAAGGTAATCGGCAATAACTTTGTGGATGCCGCGGGCTTTCTGCCCTTTGATCCCAAGGAAGCGGGCATTCTGGAAATGGTGCATCTGCCCACTTTGCTTCGGGTGATGGACGGCGTGGCCGAGGAGGATCTCAAGCGCGTTATTTCCGAAAGCGTGTATGATCTGGTGCCCAAGCATATCATCATCGATGATATCGTGGCCTCCGTCAGCTATCTGCTGGGCCTGCCCTACGGCGTGGGCGTTACCGATGATATTGACCATCTGGGCAATCGCCGCCTGCGCTCCGTGGGCGAATTGCTCCAGAATCAGGTTCGCATCGGTCTTTCCCGGCTGGAGCGTGTGGTGCGCGAGCGCATGGCCATTCAGGACGCCAATGATGTAAAGCCCGGCGAACTGATCAACATCCGCCCGGTATCCGCCGCCATTAAGGAGTTTTTCGGCTCCTCCCAGCTGTCCCAGTTCATGGATCAGCCCAATCCTCTGTCCGAACTGACCCATAAGCGCCGTCTTTCCGCTCTGGGCCCCGGCGGCCTCAACCGCGACCGCGCCGGCATGGAGGTGCGCGACGTTCACTATTCCCATTACGCCCGCATCTGCCCCATTGAAACGCCTGAAGGCCCCAACATCGGCCTGATCGGCTCGCTGGCCACCTATGCCCGCATCAATGAATACGGCTTTATCGAGGCCCCCTACCGCAAGGTGGATAAGGAAACGGGCAAGATCACCGATACCATCGTCTATATGACCGCCGATGAAGAGGACGATTACAAGGTGGGCCAGGCCAAGGAGCCCATTAACGAGGACGGCACCTTCGTCAACAAGCGGGTCATCGTCCGCTGGCGCGAGGAAACCATCGAGGTTCCCGCCTCTGATGTGGACTATATCGACGTTTCTCCCAAGCAGGTCGTTTCGGTTGCCACCGCCATGATTCCCTTCCTGGAAAACGATGACGCCAACCGCGCCCTGATGGGCTCCAACATGCAGCGCCAGGCCGTGCCGCTGCTGGTGCCCGAGGCCCCCATCGTGGGCACCGGCATGGAATACAAGGCCGCCCATGACTCCGGCGTGGTGCTGCTTTCCAAGCATGCGGGCGTTGTCTATTCCGTCAGCGCCGATGAAATCGTCATTCAGGATAAGATCGGCCAGAAGCATTCCTATCGGCTGACCAAGTTTGCCCGTTCCAACCAGGGCACCTGCATCAATCAGCGTCCCCGGGTTTCCCAGGGCCAGGAAATTGAGGTGGGCGATCTGCTGGCGGACGGCCCCTCCACCGAAAAGGGCGAAATCGGCCTGGGCCGCAACGTCCTCATCGGCTTTATGACCTGGGAGGGCTATAACTACGAGGACGCCGTACTCATCAGCGAAAAGCTGGTGAAGGAGGATAAATATACCTCCATTCATATTGAAGAATACGAATCCGAGGCCCGGGAAACCAAGCTGGGCCCGGAGGAAATCACCCGGGATATTCCCAACGTGGGCGAGGATGCCATCAAGGATCTGGACGAAAACGGCATCATCCGCATCGGCGCCGAGGTGCGCTCCGGTGATATTCTGGTGGGCAAGGTCACCCCCAAGGGCGAAACCGAGCTGACGGCGGAGGAGCGTTTGCTCCGGGCCATCTTCGGCGAAAAGGCTCGGGAGGTGCGCGATACCTCCCTGAAGGTGCCTCACGGCGAGGGCGGCATCATTGTGGATGTGAAGATTTTCACCCGCGAAAACAAGGATGAACTGTCTCCCGGCGTGAATGAAATGGTTCGCGTCTATATCGCCCAGAAGCGCAAGATCTCCGTCGGCGATAAGATGGCCGGCCGCCACGGCAACAAGG
>CAZJUJ010000055.1:0-18930 GCA_964549135.1 uncultured Oscillospiraceae bacterium
TGGCTCTGGATGGATCATGGCAGGTTCCTGCCAAGATGAATCCCAGAGCAGCAAAATAGAATAGCAACAGACAAAACAACAGCAATGCTCCCGTGTTTGGCGATGCATTGCTGTTTTCTTTCTTACGCTTGTTTCCTTTCGCTTCATTGCCATTCAACCCGATTCGAATGGGCAGCAACGCATTTATATTTAGCGAGGTTATTGCTGCTTCATTCTTACTGCTTGCTCCCTTTTGTTTCACTGGCATCCAACCTGGTTCTATCCCTCCATGAAACATCCAGTGCTGGTTTTCGGGAGGGTGCGGGAGGGTGCTTTTGACGCAAAAGCATCCTCCCGCAAAAAAACCGTTCCATCCCCGGTTTTCGGAGGGGGCGCGGGGGAACCACTTTTGACTCAAAAGTGGTTCCCCCGCAAATTATTTCCCGCATCCCGTTTCTTCCGCCGTTCCCATGTATGCTCCCTTCATGGGGGAGACTGCGGTGCGGGTATACTGGGCAATTGCGCCGGAGGTATACTTTGGCGGCCGGGGCTGCCAGGCGGCGCGGCGGGCAGCAAGGACAGCGTCCACTTCCCCGGGCGTTTTTCTTTCGCCCTGAACGCCGATGATTTCCAGGCGTCTTTGCTCGATATCCAGTTCAATCAGGTCATCCTTTTCCACCAGCGCGATGGGCCCGCCGGAAACGGCCTCAGGGCTCACATGGCCGATTGCCGGGCCCTTGGACGCGCCCGAAAAGCGGCCATCGGTAATCAGCGCGATGGAGCGGGCCAGCTGCGGATCGGAGGAAATGGCCTCGGTGGTATAGAACATTTCAGGCATGCCGCTGCCCCGTGGCCCCTCATAGCGGATGATCACCCCGTCTCCGGGGCGGATATCCCCGCCGAGAATGGCGGCGATGGCCTCCTCCTCGCTGTCAAAGGGCCGCGCCCGCAGCACCGCATGGAACATTTCCCGGGGCACGGCGCTGTGTTTGACCACCGCGCCCTCCGGCGCCAGATTGCCCCGGAGAATGGCCAACGCCCCCTGCTCGCTGATGGGATCATCAAAGGGCCGGATCACATCCTGCCAGGTCAGCCCATGGGCGGAAAGGGCAGGCGCGGACCGATCAAACCAGCCGCTCTCCTCCAGCTCCTGCAGGTTCTCGCCCAGCGTTTTGCCGGTCACCGTCATGGCGTCCAGATGCAATTGCCCCTTGAGCTGCTGCATCAGCCGGGGCACGCCGCCGGCCTCATACAGAAATGCCGCCGGCCATTTGCCCGAGGGCCGAATATTCAGCAGATACCGGGCATTGCGATGGAACGCCTCAAAATCCTCCCCATCCAGCGGAATGCCGAATTCATGGGCGATGGCGGGCAGATGCAGCAGCGCATTGGTGGAGCCCGCAATGGCCGCATGGATCAGCAGCGCATTTTCAAAGCTTTCCCGGGTCACGATCTGCCGGGCGGTCAGCCCCCGCCGGGCCAATGCCAGCGCCGCCTTGCCGGCGCGATAGGCCGCATCCTCCAGCGCGGGGGAGACGGCGGGCAGAAGCGCCGTGCCCGGCAGCATCAGCCCCAGGCTTTCCGCCATGATCTGCATGGTGCAGGCCGTGCCCATAAAGCTGCAGGCGCCGCAGGAGGGGCAGGCATTCTGCTTGTAAAAATCCAATTGCTCCTGCGTGATTTCGCCCCGCTGATACATGGCGCTGTACATGCCCAGCATTTCCAGCGTCAATAGCTCGGGGCCGGGGGCCATCACGCCCCCCGTTGCCACCACGGCGGGAATATCCACGCGGCCAATGCCCATCAGCTGGGCGGGCAGCCCCTTATCGCAGCTGGCGATAAATACCCCGCCGTCAAAGCCGGTGGCATTGCAATGAATTTCAATCATGTTGGCGATCATATCCCGGTGCGGCAGCGAATAATTGATGCCGTCATGGCCCTGGGACATGCCATCGCAGATATCGGTGGTGAAATACCGCGCCGCCTTGCCCCCGTTTTCATTGATGGCCGCCACGGCCCTTTCCACCAGCCGATCCAGATGCGCGCTGCCCGGATGGCTGTCACCAAAGGTGCTTTCCACAATCAGCTGCGGCTTATCCAAATCCTCCTTTTTCCAGCCCATGCCCATATGCAGGGGATCCATTTCGGGGGATAGCGCGCGGATTTTCTGATGCTTCATGGGGCTCCTCCTTCTGTCTGCTGATCTTTTTCTTCATCATACTACGGTTTTCCCCCGGATGCAATGAAAATCCGGCGCTCCGCACGCATTTTTTTCGCGCCCGCCCCTGCCCCCTGCCGCCGCCCCGGCTTGTGAAAGCGGAAAAACTATGGTATAATCTGCAGGAAATGCTTTTGATTGGATCGTTTTTACAGGAGGTGGCCGCTGAATGCTCTCCCCCCTTTATCGGGAAGACCTGAAAAAATATTATGATGCCATGCCCCTGGCCTTTTCTGTGCTGGAAATCGTTGCCGATGCGGATGGCAGACCCCGGGATTTTATTTTCCGCTATGCCAATCCCGCCATGGCGCAGCTGGAGGAAATGCCCCTGGAAAATCTGCTGGATCACGCCTATCACAGGGATGTTTTCCCGGAAAATGATGCGCAAAAATGGCTGCTCTTCCTCTCCCAGGCCGCCTTTGAGCAGAAAACCCTGGAAATGCATGAATTTCTGCCGCAGATGAAAAAGCATATCAAGATTCTGGCCTATCCCTGGCTGGAAAAGGGCTTCTGCGCCTGCCTTATGTCGGATGAAACCGCGCTGGTGCAGGCCCAACAGCATCTGAATTATCTCGCCGCCTTCGATATCGAAACCAATCTGTATAATAAAAACAGCTATCTGAAGCTGTGCCGCCGCCAGGGCTTCTCTGCCCCCTGCGGCGTGATCTTTGTGGATATTAACGGGCTCAAAAAATGCAATGACCTCTATGGCCATCATACCGGCGATTCCCTCATCCGCCAGGTTGCCCTGCAATTGACCGCCGCCTTGAATGGCCTCACCCGCGAAATCTATCGCATCGGCGGCGATGAATTCGTCGCCTTCCTGGAGGATTGCACCCGCGAACTGGTGCAGGAACGCGCCGAGGCGATCCGCGCCGCCTTCCATAAGCCCTCCTTCCCCTTCCAGCAGGCAAACCTCGCCGCTGTCGGCTGGGGCTGGGCCGAAAAAGTCGATTCAATCGAAGCACTCGTCTGTATGGCCGACCAGAATATGTATCAGGAAAAACAGCACTACTACCGCCACCAACCCACCGACGAAAACTGACGGGAGCGGGGAGAACGGGAGGAATATTATGCGGGAGGATGCTTTTGCGTCAAAAGCACCCTCCCGCACCCTCCCGAAAACCAACTCTGGATGAAACAAAAAAGGAAAACCAGATTGGATGCCAGTGAAGCAAAAAGGAATAAGGTGTAGAGAAAAAAAGCAGCAATGTCCTCACCATCCGTAAAGGTGTTGCTGGTTATTCGAACCGGGTTGAATGGCAACGAAGCGAAAGGAAACAAACGATCAGGAAAAAACAGCAACGCCCCGCCAAGCGCGAGAGCATTGCTGTCATTTTTTCTATTGCTATTCTTTTTTGCTGATCTGGCATTCAATCTGGCAGGAAGCTGCCATGTTCCATCCAGAGCCGGTTTTCGGGAGGGCGCGGGAGGGTGCTTTTGACTCAAAAGCATCCTCCCGCAATATTCCCGCTCTTTCCTCGGTTTTCGGAGGGGGAGCGGGGGAACCACTTTTGACTCAAAAGTGGTTCCCCCGCAATTATTTCCCCCGTTCCTCCCCGTCCCCGTTACTCCTTCGTTTGCGTAATGGCCACGGTAATTTCGCGGGCGTTTTCGCAGGCGGCGAGCAGTTTTTCGTTCAGGGGCTGAACGACCATTTCGCCGGGGGTCAGGATCATTTTTTTAACAGAGGAGACAGGCTTGCCATCGGCATAGACGGTCAGGTAATGATCGCGATAGACGCGGTCGGGGCGGAACATAAGATCCACAGGTGTTTTTTCCTCGGTCAGCAATAGCTTCTGGGGCACCACGCCGCGGACGCCGGGGCCATCCTTCACGGCGATTTCGCGGCCGCTGCGCCTCTCGCCCAGGGCATAGCGGGCGGCCATTTCCCCGGCGCGGAAGCTCTCGCTGCTGACATGATCCACCAGATCATGCACATGCAGCACATTTCCGCAGGCGAAAATGCCGGGCACGCTGGTTTCCAGGGTATCGGATACCACGGCGCCGCTGGTCACGGGGGAGAGCGCCACGCCCGCGCCCGCAGACAATTCATTTTCCGGGATCAGGCCCACGGAGAGCAGCAGCGTATCGCAGTCAAATTCCATTTCGGTGCCGGGGATGGGGCGGCGGTTTTCATCCACCTGCGCCACGGTCACGCCGGTCAGCCGCTCGCGTCCATGAATATCAATCACGGTATGGGAAAGATACAGGGGGATATCATAATCCTGCAGGCACTGCACAATATTGCGGTTCAACCCGCTGGAATAGGGCATCAGCTCCACGCAGGCCAGCACCTTGGCGCCCTGCAGGGTCATGCGGCGGGCCATGATCAGGCCAATATCGCCGCTGCCCAGGATCACCACCCGGCGGCCGGGCATATAGCCCTCCAGATTGACGAATTTCTGGGCGGTACCGGCGCTGTAAATCCCGGCGCAGCGCGCCCCGGGAATGGCCAGCGCGCCCCGGGGCCGCTCCCGGCAGCCCATGGCCAGCACGATGGCCTTCGCCTGAAATTGCTGCAGCCCGTTTTCCCGGCTGACGGCGGTGACCAGCTTCTCCTGGGATACGCTCAGAACGGTAACACCCGTGCGGATATCCAATTGCATTTCCCGGGCGGTATCAATATCCCGCTGGGCATATTCCGGGCCGGTCAATTCCTCCTTGAAGCGATGCAGACCAAAGCCGTTATGAATGCACTGGCGGAGAATGCCGCCCGGCTGATCCTCGCGCTCCAGCACGATCAGGCTTTCCGCCCCGGCCTTTCTGGCGGCAATGGCGGCGGCCAGCCCCGCCGGGCCCGCGCCGATAACCAATACATCCACCGGAATCGGATTATTCATGGCCCCGCGCCTCCTTTGCAATATCGCTGATGGTGCCCACCAGCAGCCTGCTTTCGCCGCCGCTCTTGGTCACCTGGGTGGGATCGCAGTGCATTTCCTCCACCAATATTTCCAATACCCGGGGGGAGCAGAAGCCGCCCTGGCAGCGGCCCATCCCGGCGCGGGTGCGCCGCTTGACGGCGTCGATGGAGCGCGCGCCCACGGGCCTGCGGATGGCATCGCGGATTTCGGCCTCGGTGACCACCTCGCAGCGGCAGACAATGCGCCCGTAATCGGGATCCCGGCGGCAGGCCTCGGCCCGCTCCTCATCGCTCATGGCAGAAAAGGGCCTGAGCAGGGGCACGGGCTTTTTGAAGAGACGGGTATCGGGCATCTTCAGATGCTCGGCCACCATTTCGCCCAGTTCCTCGCCAATGGCCGGGGCGGCGGAAAGCCCGGGGCTTTCAATACCCACGGCCTCAAAGGCCCCCTCGGGCGCGCCGGGCACCTCGCCAATGAGGAAATCATCGGTATCGGGATGGGCGCGAACGCCCGCAAAGGTGGTAATGACCGGGCGGGTGCTGGCCTGGGGCCAGGTCAGGCGGCATTTGTCAAAAACAAAATCCAGGCCCTGGCGGGTGGTATCGGTGTCATAGCCGTCGGCCACCTCCTCGGCAGAGGGGCCCAGCAGCGTATTGCCATGGGCGGTGGGGGAAACCAGCACGCCCTTGCCCATCTTCGAGGGGCATTGGAACATGGTACGGCTGAAGGGACATTTCACCGTGTGATCCAGCAGATAATATTCGCCCCGCCGGGGAATGATCCTTAGCTTCTGATCGGAAATCAGATTATGAATTTCCGCCGCGCCCATGCCCGCGCAGTTGATGATGGCCCGGGCCTCCATTTCGCCCTTGGGCGTGCTGACGAACCAATTCTCCCTTTCATAGCGTACGCCCTGCACCGGCGCATCAAAAATGAATTCCACGCCGTTCTGGGCGGCATGATAGGCCAGGGCCAGCGTCATTTCATAGGGGCTGACAACGGCGCTGGTGGCGGCATGCAGGGCGCAGACCACCTGGGGATTGGTATTGGGCTCCAATTTCAGAATCTCTTCCCTCTCCAGAATCTCCAGCCCGGCCACGCCGTTTTTCAGGCCCTGCTGATACAATTTTTCGATGGTCGCCCGATCCTCCTCGGAAAAGGCCAGCACCATCGCGCCAATGGGATCATAGGGCACGCCCAATTCCCTGGCCAGGGTGGCATACATTTTCGCGCCCTTTACATTGTAATATGCCTTTTTCGTGCCGGGCTTGGCATCAAAGCCGGCGTGAACGATGCCGCTGTTGGCCTTGCTCGCGCCGTCCGCCACGTCCTCGGCCCGCTCCAGCACGGCAATTTTCCCCTGATAATGGGATAATTTCCGCGCCACCGCACAGCCGATTACGCCCGCACCGATGATGAGAACATCATACATGCTTTCTTCGCTCCTTTACAGCCCAAAGGGGCCGGATGTCTTCAAGCTATTATAACATAAATTTGTTTTCTTGCACAGTTCCCGGGGAATATCCGTCCCGGACAAAGGCAGATTTTTCTGTTTTTTCACCCACGGGATCAAAAAAGACCCATCCCGAAAAACGGAATGGGCCGTGGCCGCTTTTTCGGTAGCCTTCAGGCGCACTATATTACCCGTGGTATAGCTTCTTGGTCTGATATTTGGGATCGCAGGTGAGATTGACCTTGAGCCTGCGGAACACATTTTCATCCACCTGGGAAAGAATCACCGTGGAATGGGCCTCGCAGCTCTGCAGCTGGGGCAGCATCTGCATGGCCCGGGCCGCGGTTTCATCCGTGGCGGCGCAGATGGAAAGGGCCAGCAGGATTTCATCCGTATGCAGCCGGGGATTATGATTGCCCAGATAATCGCATTTCAGGGATTGAATGGGCTCAATCACGGTGGGGGAAATGAGCTGCACCTCCTTCTTAATGCCGCCCAGGGCCTTGAGCGCATTGAGCAGCAGCGCCGCCGAGGGCCCCAGCAGATTGGAGGTTTTGCCCGTCACGATCCGCCCATCGGGCAATTGCATGGCCAGGGCAGGGGTGCCCGTTTCCTCGGCACGGCTGCGGGCGGCCCCAATCACCGGGCGGCTCTCATCCGTCAGGCCCATTTTCTGCAAAAGCAGTTGCAGCTTTTCCACCTCGGCCTCCGTCCCATGGCCCTGGCGCAGGGCGCAGCGGGCGGCGTAATAGCGGCGGATAATCTCCTGCTGGGCGGCCTCCCGGCAGATTTCATCATCCGTAATGCAATTGCCCACCATATTCACCCCCATATCCGTGGGGGAGGCATAGGGGGATTTTCCGTAAATCTGCTCAAATACCGCGCTGAGTACGGGGAAAATCTCCACATCCCGGTTATAATTCACCGTGGTGACGCCATAGGCCTCCAGATGATAGGGATCGATCATATTCATATCATCCAGATCCACCGTAGCCGCCTCATAGGCCACGTTCACCGGATGCTTCAGCGGCAGATTCCAGATGGGGAAGGTTTCAAACTTGGCATAGCCCGCCTGCACGCCCCGCTTATGCTCCTGATACAATTGGCTCAGGCAAACGGCCATTTTTCCGCTGCCCGGGCCGGGGGCGGTCACCAGCACCAAAGGGCGGCTGGTTTCCACATATTCATCCAGGCCAAAGCCCTCATCGCTGACAATATGCTTTACATCATAGGGATAGCCCTCGATGGGAAAATGCCGGTAAACCCGAACGCCCAGGCTCTCCAGCCGCTGCTTGAAGGCCACGGCGGTTTTCTGCTCCCGCCAGCGGGTCATGACCACGCTGCCCACATACAGCCCAATGGCCCGGAAGGCGTCAATCAGCCGCAGCACATCGGCATCATAGGTGATGCCCAGATCGCCCCGCACCTTATTCTTTTCGATATCATCGGCGCTGATGGTGATCACCAATTCGGCCTGATCCTTCAGATTCAGCAGCATGGATACCTTGCTGTCCGGACGGAAGCCGGGCAGCACCCGGGAGGCATGATTATCATCGAATAGCTTCCCGCCCAATTCCAGATACAGTTTGCCCCCGAATTCGGCGATGCGCTTGCGGATATGCTCGGATTGCATGGCGGTGTATTTGTCATGATCAAAACCAATTTTCATCCTTTTCCATCCTCCCTGCGTATAAAATCCCATACCACAGGGCATTATATCATGCCGTCCCCCGGGAAACAAGCGCCGAAAACAAAAAAATCCAGGCAAAATTCATTCCCGGAAATTCGATTGCCAAATTGGATAAAGAGGCATATAATCATATTGCCGCCCATTTTTTCGCGGAAAGGAAGAAAAAAATGGCCAATTTATATGATTATCTCGCCTGGCGGGGCGATCTTTCCTTTGCCCAGTCGCCGCCCAACGAGGTGGATTTTCTTATCCTCAGCTGGCTTTCCTATGTGGCCTGGGATGATATTCTGCCCGGCCCGGAGGCTGCCGCCTCCCTTACCCTGGCAGAGGCCGCCCGGCGGTATTTTCTTCTGCATCCTGCGCCCATCGGCAAAAATGACGCCTTTTCCATCAATGTGCGCATTTCCGGCCCCGCGCTGCTGGAAAGGGCCGCCGCCCAGCCCCGATACAGATCGCTTGCATTATGTGCCTATGCCAATGAATGGGATGCGGCCCGGCAAAAGCAGTTCGCCGCCCTGACCTTCCTTTCCGGCGATGCCGCCATCGTCGCCTACCGGGGCACGGATAATACCATCGTCGGCTGGAAGGAGGATTGCTTCCTGAGCCTTTCCGAGGCCGTGCCCGCGCAATTGGCCGCCGTCCGCTATCTGGAAAACGCCGCCGTGCTGGCGGGACGGCCGCTGTATCTATGCGGGCATTCCAAGGGCGGCAATCTGGCCGTTTACGCCGCCGCCCGCTGCAGGGACACTATCGCCCCCCGCATTCAGTGCGTCTATAATTTCGATGGCCCCGGCTTTCCCCTCTCCTTTATCGATAGCCCCGATTATATCCGCCTGCTGCCCCGCATCCGCACCATTATCCCCAAATCCTCCGTGGTGGGGCTGCTGCTGGAGCATCGGGAAAAGCATCAGATCGTGAAAAGCGCCAATGTAAGCGTGCTGCAGCATAACGCCGTCTATTGGGAGGTGCTGGGCCCCGGCTTCGTCCGGGAAAATGAATTGAGCCACAGCAGCGTGCTGCTGGATAAAACGCTCAAGGATTGGCTGCAGCAGCTGAATGATGAGGAAAAGCGCCATTATATCCGCATCCTCTTCTCCCTGCTGGAGGCCACCGGCGCACAGCGGATCGAGGAATTGAGCGCCGATGGCCTGGGGAACCTCCTCCGCGCCCTTCGCGCGCTCTCCGATCTTCAGTCCGTGGAAAAATCAATGCTCCTCCGCGCCGTCTTCCTGCTGCTCCGCGCCGGAAATCAGGCCCTCTATGAAACCGTCTTCCACCCCGATTCCGGCCTCCTCCGCCAGGGCCAGCAGATTTTCCGCAGCCTTGTGGATAAAATCCGCGACGGCGCAAACGATATCCTCGCCCTGGAAGAAGAGCATGAGGAAAAACCCCGGGGATAGAGGAGGACGGGATACGGGGATAAATATTGCGGGAGGATGCTTTTGCGTCAAAAGCACCCTCCCGCAATATTTCCGTCCCTCCTCACAACGTGCTTAGTTGTTAAAGAGGTCTTTTACCTTATCGAGGAAGGATTTGCGGCCCTCATATTCCTTACCGGAGGAGATATCCTCGAACTGGCGGAGGAGATCCTTTTGTTTTTCATTAAGTTTCCGGGGCACCTCCACGCGGATATGCAGGATCAGATCGCCGCGATAGGCAGAGCGCAGCTGCTGGATTCCCTGGCCCTTAATCCGGAATTCGGTATCGTTCTGGGTACCCTCAGGCACATGGAAGGTGGTTTTTCCGCCGCCCAGGGTAGGCACCTCAATATCCGCGCCCAGGGCCGCCTGGGTAAAGGAGATCGGCAGATCCAGATGCAGATTAATGCCGTCCCGCTGGAAGAGCTTATGGGGGCGGACGGAGATCTGGATATAGAGATCGCCGTTAGGGCCGCCATTGATGCCGGGCTCGCCCTGGCCATTCATAACGATGGTCTGGCCATGATCGATACCGGCGGGCACCTTTACGCTGGCGGTGCGCCGCTTGCGCACCCGGCCGGAGCCTGCGCATGCGCTGCACTTATCGGAGACCACCTTACCCGTGCCGCCGCAGGTAGAGCAGGTGCGCACCGTGACCATAAAGCCGCCGGAAACGCGCACCTGGCCTGTGCCCTTGCAGGTGGGGCAGGTCTTGGGCTGGGTGCCGGGCTTGGCGCCGCTGCCATGGCAGGTTTCGCAGTTTTCGCTGCGGGTAAATTCGAAGGATTTTTCGCAGCCGAAGGCAGCCTCCTCAAAGCTGATGCGCAGATCATAGCGCAGATCATTGCCCTGCTGGGGCGCATTGCGCCGGGAGGCGCCGCCCATGCCGCCAAAGAGCTGATCAAAAATATCGCCCATGCCGCCCATGCCGCCGAAATCAAAGCCGCCCATGCCGCCGCTTCCGCCAAAGCCCCCCATATTGGGGCCGTCATGGCCATAGCGGTCATACCGGGCGCGCTTTTCATGATCGGAAAGCACCTCGTTGGCCTCATTCAATTCTTTAAAACGCTCCTCCGCCTGCTTATCATTGGGATGCAGATCGGGGTGGCATTCCTTGGCCATCTTTCGATAGGCCTTTTTTATATCCTCGTCTGTGGCGTTTTTATCCACGCCCAGCACTTCATAATAATCTCGCTTTTCAGCCATCATGAACCCCTCTGGAAAAATGCGCCCTCCGGCATGCAGGGGCATCCGGCGGCGGCATTTTTCGCATTACATGGTATATTCTTTTTCCCTGCCCGGGAAAGGGGCCCGGGGTAAACCCATCTTTGGAAAGGCAAGGATGGATTTACCCCGGAAATCATTGCTTCGTTACTGCACGGAGCCATCGGCATTGAAGGAGCCGTCATCATTCTGGCTGCCGGCCTCGGGGCCCTGAGCGCCCATATCGGGGCCGGGCTGGCCGCCCTGCTGCTGATAGAGCTTGCCGAAGATGGCATATACCTTCTGGGTGAGGGTTTCCATGGCCGTCTTGATTTCGGCGGCATTATTGCCCTCGCGCACCTTCTTGAAGGCGTCAATCTCGCTCTGGACGGTGGTCTTATCCTCCTCGGAGAGCTTCTCGCCGTTATCCTTGAGCTGCTTTTCCATTTCGTAGATCAGGGAATCGGCATGATTCAGGGTTTCAATTTCTTCCTTCTTGGCCTTATCGGCTTCGGCGAACTGCTCGGCTTCCTTCACCCGGGCCTGGATTTCCTCCTCGGTCATGTTGGTGGAGGCGGTGATGGTCACCTTCTGCTCATTGTCGGTGCCCAGATCCTTGGCGGAAACATTGACGATGCCGTTGCGGTCGATATTGAAGGTTACCTCGATCTGCGGCACGCCGCGGGGCGCAGCGGGAATGCCGGTGAGCTGGAAGCGGCCCAGGGTCTTATTATCATAGGCCATGGGGCGCTCGCCCTGCAGCACATGGATTTCCACGGTGGTCTGGCCGTCGGCGGCGGTGGAGAACACCTGGCTCTTCTGGGTGGGGATGGTGGTGTTGCGCTCAATCAGCTTGGTGAAGATGTGGCCCTCGGTTTCAAGGCCCAGGCTGAGGGGGGTAACATCCAGCAGCAGCACATCCTTTACCTCGCCGCCCAGCACGCCGGCCTGAATGGCAGCGCCGATGGCAACGCATTCATCGGGGTTGATGCCCTTGAAGGGTTCCTTGCCGGTCACGCGCTTGACGGCATCCTGCACGGCGGGAATGCGGATGGAGCCGCCCACCAGGATCACCTTGTCAATCTGGGCCGCGGTCAGGCCCGCATCCTTCAGCGCCGCATTCATGGGGCCAATGGTCTTTTCCACCAGATCGGCGGTCAGCTCGTTAAACTTGGCCCGGGTCAGGGTCAGATCCAGATGCTTGGGGCCGGTGGCATCGGCGGTGATGAAGGGCAGGTTGATATTGGTGGTCATGGCGCCGGAAAGCTCAATCTTGGCCTTTTCGGCGGCTTCCTTCAGGCGCTGGAAGGCCATGCGGTCCTTCTTCAGATCAATGCCGTTTTCCTTGCGGAAGGTTTCGGCGATGTAATCGATCACGCGGTTATCAAAGTCGTCGCCGCCCAGACGGGTATCGCCGTTGGTGGCCAGCACCTCGAATACGCCGTCACCGATTTCCAGAATGGAAACATCGAAGGTGCCGCCGCCCAGATCGTATACCAGAATCTTGTGGGATTCATCCTTGTCAAGGCCATAGGCCAGGGAAGCGGCGGTGGGCTCATTGATGATGCGCAGCACCTCCAGCCCGGCGATGCGGCCGGCATCCTTGGTGGCCTGGCGCTGGGAATCGGAGAAATAGGCAGGCACGGTGATGACGGCCTGGGTGACGGTTTCGCCCAGATACGCCTCGGCGTCGGCCTTCAGCTTCTGCAGCACCATGGCGGAGATTTCCTGGGGATTATAGGATTTGCCATCGATATCCACCTTGTAGGAGGTGCCCATCTGGCGCTTGATGGAAGCGATGGTGCGCTCGGGATTGGTGATGGCCTGCCGCTTGGCAATCTGGCCCACCAGCCGCTCGCCATCCTTGGTAAAGGCCACCACGGAAGGCGTGGTGCGCGCGCCCTCGGCGTTGGCGATGACAACGGGTTCGCCGCCCTCCATGACGGCTACGCAGCTATTGGTCGTACCCAGGTCAATACCGATAATCTTAGACATTGTTGTTTCCTCCATTTTTCATTTCTTTGCACATCTGCTTTTGCGCATCCATGCAGCTTGATTTCATTGCTGATTTATATTGATCCAAACCCGGGAAGGGCTTTTTTCCTTTTCCGGATTGGCCTTCGGAGAGGGGCGGGGGAGGGGCGCAGCCCTTTGCGCCGTTCCCCGCATGCGCTTTTCTTATTCCGCAACCACCTTCACCATGGCATGGCGGATGACGGTATCGCCCAGACGATAGCCCTTCTGCAGCACGGCACAGACGGTGCCGGGCTCGCCCTCCTCGCTGGTGCCCTGCATGACGGCGTTTTCCAGGTTGGGGTCAAATTTTTCCCCCGCCCGGTCAATCACGGATACGCCCCGCTTTTCCAGGGTGTCCATCAGCTGGCGATAGACCATCTTGACGCCAGTGGCCAGGGCCTCATCGGCGGTTTCCTGGGCGATGGCGCGCTCCAGATTATCCACCACGGGCAAAAGCTGCTTGATCACTTCCCGTGCGCCATCCTCAAAGGCCTCGGCCCGGGTGGCCTTGGTGCGGCGGCGATAATTTTCAAAATCCGCCTGCACCCGCTGGGCCATGTTCAGATATTCCTCCGCCTGGGCCTGGGCCTTTTCCAGCGGGCTCGCCTCCTGGGGGGCGGCCTCCTGGGGAGCTTCCTCTGCCTCCCGGCATTCCGCCTCAGGGGCTTCCTCCTGCATCACTTCAGGCTCTTCCGTTTCCGGGGCGGCGTTTTTCTTCTTATTAAAAGCCATTTCCTCTTCCTCGATCCTTTTCATTGCTTATTTTCCCAGCATTTCGCTCAGGGCGCTGCCGATGGCGCTCAGGGCGGAAAGCACCTTTTCATAGGGCATCCGTGTGGGGCCGATCACGCCGATGGCGCCCCGATGCCCCGCGCCCACCTGATAGGAGGCGGTCACCACGGAGCAATCCGCCATTTCCTCGATGCCCGTTTCCGGGCCGATGCGTACGGTAAAGGCCCCCTCGCTGCCCGAAAGCAATTCCAGCAGCCGCTCCTTTTCCTCCAGCGCGGAAAGGAAGGAGCGCGCCTTTTCCACATCCGAGTATTCCGGGTAATTGAGAATATTGTGGGATCCGCCCACGGTGAGGGTATCGGTGGCGCTCTGCTTTTCCATCTGGGCCGCCAGGGAGGCAACCCCCTCCAGCACCCGGGCATCGCCGCCCATCATCCGGGCATAGACCCCCAGCATTTCCTGCACCTCCTGCAGCGTGCGCCCCGCCAGCCGCTCCGTCAGCGACCGGGAAATGGCATACAGCCCATCCCCATCCAATTTCTCGCTGACCTTGATCACCGTATCCTGGATCGCGCCGGTATCGGTCACAATAACCAGCAGCGCATTTCCCCGGGGCATGGGCACCAGCTGCAGGCAGGATACCCGTAATTCCAGCTGCTTGGGCATCATGACCACGGCGGTATACCGGGTGATTTCCGAAATGGCCTGGGCAGCGGAGGTGATTACATCCTCCATCTGCCGCACCCGGCTGGAAAAATACTGCCGCGCCGCCTGATCCTCATTCACGCTGCTTTTATCCAGCAGCTGATCCACATACAATCGATAGGCCTTATTGCTGGGCACGCGGCCGGCGGATACATGGGGCTGGGCCAGATAGCCCAATTCCTCCAGATCGCTCATCTCATTGCGGATGGTGGCGCTGGAAAGGCTGGTTTCATACTTGCGGGAAATGGTGCGGGAGCCCACCGGCATGGCAGTCAGAATATAATCATCGATGATGGCGCGCAAAATGCGTTCCTTGCGGGCATCCATCCGCTGGCCCTCCATGCCGCTTCCCTCCCTTTCTTCTTCGTTGTTAGCACTCTCATTCATCGAGTGCTAACCACGGTCATAGGATAGCACCTTTTCCCTGGAATGTCAATAGCCCAGAAAAATAATTTTCGCCGCCTGTCCCTGCCATCGGCTGAGGGGGCGTTTCCTCCCGCCCGGCATGGCGCTTCCCGCCGCACAGAAAAAGGACGCCCCGCCTTTAAAAGGATGGCAAGGCGCCCCGTTCTTTATGCCGTATTCAGTTTTTGCGCCAGGTGCTGCCGAAAAAGAGCAGCAGCAGGGGATAGAATTCCAGGCGGCCTGCCAGCATCACAAAGGAAAGCAGCAGCTTGGCCGGGGCGGAATAGAAGGCGAAATTTTCTGCCGGGCCCACCGCGTTAAAGCCCGGGCCCACATTGGAAAGGCAGGTCAGCACGGCGGAAAAGGCCGTGAGAATATCCGGGCTTTCCAGAGAGAGCAGAATCCCGCCGATGAGAAACGTCATCAGATACAGGAAAAGAAAAACGCCCAATTGCCCCAGGGTGCTTTCCGCCACAGGCTTGCCCTCAAAGCGCACCACCGATACCTTCCTGGGCTGCAGGGTATGCTGAAGCTCCCGGAAGGAGGATTTGCACAACAGCACCACCCGGCTTATCTTGAAGCCGCCTGCCGTGGAGCCCGCGCATGCGCCGGTAAAAAGCAGCAGGGCAATCACCGCCTTGGCAAAGACGGGCCAGAGATCATAATTCGCCGTGGCAAAGCCCGCCGTGGAAATGACGGAGGTCACCTGGAAAAAGGCATACCGAAGCGCCGTAAAGAAATTTTCATACCGGGGCAGAATGGAAAGGGTAATGCCCAGGGTAGCCGCTGCGATCAGCCCCAGATAGGCCCACAATTCCTCGCTCTGGGCCGCCGCCCGGTATTCCCGCCGCACCAGATGAAAATACACCGCAAAATTCACGCCGAAAAGCATGAGAAAGACTGCAATGATCCATTCAATCAGCGGGCTGTCAAAAGCCGCCACGCTGGCATTATAATTGGAAAAGCCGCCGGTGCCCGCCGTGCCGAAGGTATGAATCAGCGCATCGTAAAGATTCATGCCCGCCAGCATCAGGCAGATCAGCTGCAGGAGAGAAAGGGCAAAATACAGCCCGTAGAGCCATTTGGCGGTATCGCTCATCCGGGGCAGCAGCTTGGAAAAGGTCGGCCCCGGGCTTTCCGCCCGGGCCAGATGGGCCGTGCGCCCCGAAAGCCGGGGCAGCAGCGCCACCGTAAAAATCAGCACCCCCATGCCGCCGATCCAGTGGGTAAAGCTGCGCCAGAAAAGAATGCCCCGGGGCAGGGCCTCAATATCCCTTAGAATCGTGGAGCCGGTGGTGGTAAAGCCGCTCACCGTTTCAAAAAATGAATCCGCCAGAGAGGGAATGGCCCCGGAAAAAACAGCGGGCAGCGCCCCAAAGAAGGAAAGCAGCAGCCAGCTCAGCCCCGCCACCGCCATGCCGTCCCGGGCGCTTAAATCCTTCCGCCTGGGCCGAAGAAGAAAGCCGGGCAGCGCCCCGCAGATGGCGGTCAGCCCCATGGTGCAGAGAAAGGCCATGGCATCCCCCTGTCCATAAATCAGCGAAACCGCCAGAGAGGGCAGCATCAGCGCCGCCTCCAGCAGCAGCAGCCGTCCCAGCAGCCGAAATACCAATCGATAATTCACGTTCTTATCCCTTCCTGATTATCTCATTCAGCGTACTCAGCCCGGGCTTTCTGCTGATCACCACCACATGATCCCCCGCCTCAATGGTATCATTGCCAAAGGGGATGCGCGCCTGCCCCTCCCGGACGATCACGCCGATCAGCGCATCGGGGATCACATTCATTTCCTTCAGCGGCACATGGATGTATTCTTCTCCCGCCTGGGCGATAAATTCCAGCGCCTCGGCTGCCCCATCCATCAGCCGATACATTCTTTCCACCCCGTCAAAGGCGCGGCTGGCTCGGGAGCGCACCGTGCGCAGAATGGTATTGCAGGCCACATTCAGGGTGCTGATGATGCTGTCCAAACCCATATTATGCATAATGGCGGAATAGTTATCCCGGCTGGATTTGACGATGACCTTCTGCACCCCCTGCTGGGCGGCATAGAAGCCCGCCATCAGGTTTTCCTCATCCCGATCGGAAAGCAGAACCAAAGCCTGGGTCTCGCTGAGGCCCTCGCTCTCCAATAGCTCCTGATCGGTGCCATCCCCCTGGATGATGGCGGCCCCGGGCAATTGCTCGGAAAGCGCCCGGGCCTTTTCCGGATTGATTTCGATAATGGAAACCTTGAAATGCATGGAAAGCAGCATGGAGGCCAGATAATAGGCAATGCGGCTGCCGCCCATGATCATGACGGAGCGGATGCGGGCGGTATCCTTGCCCAGGGCGTCAAAAAAGCGGGTGATGGTGGCGCTGTCCGAAATCACATGCACCCGATCCCCGGCATGAATCACAAAATCGCCCTTGGGGATAATGATCTCATCCTCCCTTTCCACGGCGCAGAAAAGCACCTGGGGGATGCCTTTATTCCTTTTATATACCTCTCTGATGGGCACGTCCACCATAAAATCCCCCTGCGCCGCCCGGAAATCCACCATCTCCACCCGGCCCCGGGCAAAGGTTTCGATATTCCCGGCAAAGGGAAAGCGCAGCATGCGGCTGATTTCCCGGGCGGTGGCCCGCTCGGGATTGATCACATAATCGATGGATAATTCCTTCTGCAGAAATTCCAGGCTGCCGAGATATTCGGGATCCCGGATCCGGGCGATGGCATACTGCGCCCCCAGGCGCTTGGCGGTCAGGCAGGAGAGCATATTGATTTCATCCCCCACCGTAGCCGCAATCACAATATCGGCATGCTGCACCCCCGCCTCCTTCAGCGTTTCCGCGCTGACGCCACTGCCCTTGATAAACATGGCATCCAGGGTGTCCATCCCTCTTTGCAGCACCTGATCATTCCGATCCACCACGGTTATATCATGGCCCTCCGCAATCAGGCTTTCCGCCAGCGTATGGCCCAGCTTTCCGCTGCCAATAATCAAAATCTGCATTGAAATCCTCCGGCATTTTTTTGGATGATGTACGCACGGCCATTATAGCAGATTCCAGCGCATTTGAAAAGCACGAAAAAGCCCCGTCCAGCCGCCGCTCTTCCCGCAGCGCATGCAAAAATGCCGGGGCGCTGTGCCCCGGTCAGGAGCGGCTCCGGGCCGCGCCGCGCTTTCTCCCTTTCCCGGAAAGGAGCCCGATCATTCCCCGCAGCACCCGGCGCACGCCCAGGCAATAGATGCCCCCGCCGCAGAAAAGCCCCAGCAGCGCAAACAGCCTGAGGGTGCTTTCTCCCCCCGCCGCCAGCGCCAGGGCGCACAGCATCCCCGAAAGCAGGCACCAGACGGCATCGAGCAGCGCCGCCGGAAAGGGCCGCGCACGCCTGCGGAGGGGAGAGGCAAGATCATAGAGAAGCCCCGCCCCCATCCCCGCCGCCAGCAGCAACAGAAATACCCGGGCCTGATTGGCCGTTTCAAAGAAAATCATTTGCCGCCCCGGCGGAAAAGCCCGCGCCGGGGGCTGCGCTGGGTATAGAAAACGCCGTCGATTTTCCCCTCCACGGTCATCTGCCCCTCCTCCAGCATCAGCCGCGTCACATGCAGCCCCTCCCCGGTCAGGGCGATTTCGCCGCTGTCGGTCATCAGCACCACCTGGTTTTCGTCAAAGGCCAATACCTCGCCCACCCCCGTCAGCGCCGCCCGCTGCCTGTTTTCCAGCGAAAGGGCATGGCTTTTCTGCATCGCGCCCGGATTTTTGCTTTCCTTCTCCATCCGTTTCACCTCGCTTCAGCCTATGTCCCCGGCATGCGGCAATATGCCTGCCCGCCGCTTCCAAACAAAAAAACACCCCGCGGGGGAGGGAAGCTATCGCCGCCCTCTTTCCGCAGGGTGTCAGAAAAACCGATGATTACTTGCTGGCTTCTTCAATGGCAACAGCCACAGCCACGGTCATGCCGACCATGGGGTTGTTGCCCGCGCCGATGAGGCCCATCATTTCCACGTGGGCAGGCACGGAGGAGGAACCGGCGAACTGCGCATCGCTGTGCATACGGCCCAGGGTATCGGTCATGCCGTAGGAGGCAGGGCCGGCGGCCATATTATCGGGATGCAGGGTACGGCCCGTGCCGCCGCCGGAGGCAACGGAGAAATACTTCTTGCCGGCTTCGTTCATTTCCTTCTTGTAGGTGCCGGCCACGGGATGCTGGAAGCGGGTGGGGTTGGTGGAGTTGCCGGTGATGGAAACGCCCACGCCCT
>CAZJUJ010000056.1:0-18550 GCA_964549135.1 uncultured Oscillospiraceae bacterium
TTTTCGGAGGGGGTGCGGGGGAACCACTTTTGACACAAAAGTGGTTCCCCCGCAAATATCCTCCCCGTCCCATTCCCCGACCCCGCCAAGTTATTTTTTGCGGGGGGCGATTTCGGAAAGCGTGAGGTTTTTATTTTTTTCGCCGGCCAGGCGGATCGACCAATCGTTTTCGAAGAACAGCACAGGGTTTTCTTCTGCGTCGAAGCCGCGGTGGGTAGTAGAGGTCAGCTGCAGGGCGTCCACGGGGATTTCGGTTTCGGTCACCCAGCGGACGAAGCGGTAGGGCAGGCGATCCATTAACAGATCCACGCCATATTCGCTTTTCAGGCGATAGGTAAGCACATCGAACTGCAATTCGCCCACCACGCCCACGATGAATTCCTCAAGGCCTGTTTCATTGCGGCGGAAGGTCTGGATAGCGCCCTCCTCGGCCAATTGATTAATGCCCTTAACGAATTGCTTGCGCTTCATGGAATCCAGGGGCCGAACCCGGGCAAAGCGTTCGGGGGCGAAGACGGGGATTTTTTCAAACTTGATTTTCCGGCCCACGCAGAGCGTATCCCCCAGCCGATACACGCCGGGATCGAACAGGCCGATGATATCGCCGGGGTAGGCATTTTCCACGCCCTCGCGTTCATCCGCCATGAATTGCTGGGGCTGCTTCACCTGCATTTCCTTGCCCGTGCCGGAATGCCACACCGTCATGCCCTTCTGGAAGGTGCCCGATACCACCCGGAGGAAGGCCAGCCGATCCCGATGGGCGGGATTCATATTGGCCTGAATTTTGAAAATGAAGCCGGAGAAGCGATCATCCTCGGGCTCGATCATGCCCTGATCGCTTTCCCGGGGCAGCGGGGGCTGGGTATAGCGCAGGAAGCGATAGAGGAAGGGCTCCACGCCGAAATTGGTGACGGCGCTGCCAAAGAACATGGGGGTCAATTCGCCCCTGCGCACCGCCTCCAGATCAAAGGCATCCCCCGCCTCATCCAACAGTTCGATTTCATCGGCCAGCCGGGTGCGGTAATGCCTGTCCAGCGCCGTTTCAAAGGCGGGATCCTCCACGGAGATCACCGTCTTTTCGGCCTTTTTCTTGCCGTGATCGCCGCCGAAATACAATTCCACCGTTTTTTCATCCCGGTGGTATACGCCCTGGAAATCGCCGTCCACGCCGATGGGCCAGTTGATGGGGCAGGCGCGGATGCCCAGCACGTTTTCCAGTTCCTCCATCAGCTCAAAGGGATCCTTGGCGGCCCGGTCCATTTTATTGACGAAGGTGAAAATCGGGATGCCCCGCATGCGGCAGACCTTGAAGAGCTTTACCGTCTGCTCCTCCACGCCCTTGGCGGCGTCAATGAGCATGACCGCGCTGTCCGCCGCCACCAGAACGCGATAGGTATCCTCCGAAAAATCCTGATGGCCGGGGGTATCCAGAATGTTGATATGAAAGCCGTCAAATTCGAATTGCATGGCGGAAGAGGTGACCGAAATGCCGCGCTGCTTTTCGATTTCCATCCAATCCGAGGTGGCATGGCGCTCGGCCCTTCTGGCCTTGACGCTGCCGGCCTGGCGGATGGCCCCGCCGTAAAGCAGCAGCTTTTCGGTGAGGGTGGTTTTTCCCGCGTCGGGATGGCTGATGATGGCAAAGGTGCGCCGGCAGGCCACCTCCTGCTGAAGATTGGGCATATCCTGGTTCCTCCTTACTTGCTGTCTGTCTTTCTTAAAGCCGGAGGGCGGTATCAACGGGGAATCATGATTATCCTCCTTGCGAATTGCCATAGTATAACAATTTATTATACACCTGAACCCCGGGGCCTTGTCAATCGGGGAAGGGGGGAAAAAGCCACCATCCGGGAAAAAAGACGAAAAAAAACGGCCCGCCCCGGGAGAGGGGCAGAGCCGAGAGCGGAGGAGATAGCAGATCGCTGGGGGTGCGCATGATCCCCTTGCTGTCCGGCAGCACGCCCCTGGGCATCAAATCCGTCACGGTGACAAAGGCATAGCCCTTCTCCTGCATCGCCGGGATATATTCCTTCAGCACGCTCAGGGTATGGCGGCCATAGGTGTGCATGAGAATAATGGCCCCAGGCTCGGATTTTCTGTTCAGGGTGCTGATGATTTTCTCCCGGGGGGAATCATAAAAGCCATCCAGGCTGTCAAACGTCCACAGGATCATTTCGCAGCCCAGCGCCCGGCCAATGGCCCCGGCCGCCCGCTGGTGAAGGAATGATTTTGCTTGACATCCGTTTCCCTTCGCGCTATACTGTTTCTGAATTGTATATCAGGCCATGAGGCAGAAAAATCCCCGGGGATTCCTCGGCAAAGCGAGTCGGCGGCGGTGAAAGGCCGGCACGATGGAGAGGGGAGGGCCGCTGCCGAGCCAACGCCGGAACGCGGGGAAGCACCGCCAGTATGGCGCTTCGGGTTCCTTCCCGTTATCAGGATTTGAGGTGGGCGCGAAAGCGCCAATTGAAGTGGTACCGCGAATGCAGTGTGTCTGTTCGTCTTCAAGGATGATGCAGGCACACTTTTTTTCGGGAAGGCGGCGGCGGGGCCCTTGGCAGGGCGCTTTTTTTGCCGGGCCGCATTCCCGCCAAATAAAGGAGGAAACGCCATGAAATCTTTGACCGCCAATGAGCTGCGCGCCCTTTTCCTGCAGTTTTTTCAGGAGAAGGGCCACAAGGTAATCCCCTCTGCCTCCGTCATTCCGGAGAATGACCCCACCGTGCTTTTCACCACCGCCGGCATGCATCCCCTGGTGCCCTATCTGCTGGGCCAGAAGCATCCCGCCGGGCAGCGGCTTACCGATGTGCAGAAATGCATCCGCACCGGCGATATCGATGATGTGGGCGATATGAGCCATCTGACCTTCTTTGAAATGCTGGGCAACTGGAGCCTGGGCGATTATTTCAAGAAGGAAATGATTCCCTGGAGCTGGGAATTCCTCACCAGCGAAAAATGGCTGGGCATTGATCCTGACAAGCTGGCCTTTACCGTATTTGAAGGGGATGCGGATTGCCCCCGGGATGAGGAGGCCGCCGATCTCTGGCACCAGTGCGGCGTCAAGGATGATCATCTCTTCTATCTGCCCAAGGAGCATAACTGGTGGGGCCCTGCGGGCATCACCGGCCCCTGCGGCCCGGATACCGAAATGTTCATCATCGTCAAGAAGCCCTGCGGCCCCCATTGCTCCCCTGCCTGCAAATGCGGCGCGTATCTGGAAATCTGGAACGATGTCTTCATGCAGTACAATAAGCAGCAGGATGGCTCCTTTATCCCGCTTACCCAGAAAAACGTGGATACCGGCATGGGCCTGGAGCGCACCATCTGCGTGCTGACCGGCAAAAAGAGCGTGTACGAAACCGATATTTTCGCCCGCATTCTTGGCAAGATTGAGGAGCTTTCCGGCAAAACGTATCATCCCGATGATGAAAACACCAAGGCCTTCCGCATCATTGCCGATCATATGCGCACCTCCACCTTCATTCTGGGCGATCCCCGGGGCGTATCCCCCTCCAATGTGGATCAGGGCTATATCCTGCGCCGCCTGATTCGCCGCGCCGTGCGCTATGGCATGGGGCTGGGCCTGGGCGCGGGCTTTACCTGCGAAATCGCCCGGGTGATCATTGATCAGTACAGCGAGGTCTATCCCGAGCTTTCCGAAAATTCCGCTTTCGTGCTGGAGCAGCTGAAGCTGGAGGAGGAGCGCTTTGCCCGCACCCTGAAGCAGGGCGAAAAGGAATTTGACAAAATCTACAATAATGTCTGCAATACCCGGGCGCTGCTGGAGGGCATTCTGGCCGATGCCGATCCCGTGGCCTGTGCCCAGGCCCATGCCCAGAGCAAGAAGCTGCGCCCCTCGCCGGATATGCTGCCCATTATCGAGGCGGCAAACGGCGGCGATAAGGCCGCGCTGGCCCGGGCCATTGAAACGCGCCTGGCCTCCCTTTCCACGCTGGATGGCCGCAGCGCTTTCAAGCTCTATGATACCTATGGCTTCCCCATCGAAATGACCATGGAGCTGGCTGCCGAAAAGGGCCTGACCGTGGATCAGGCGGATTTCGCCCAGCGCTTTAAGCAGCATCAGGAAACCAGCCATGCCGGCGCAGAGCAGCGCTTTAAGGGCGGCCTGGCCGATGCCAGCGAGCAGACCGCCTGCCTGCATACCGCCACCCATCTGCTCCAGGCCGCCCTGCGGAAGGTGCTGGGCGAAGAGGTGCATCAGAAGGGCTCCAATATCACCGCCGAACGCCTGCGCTTTGACTTTACCTTCGGCCGCAAGATGACCGCAGAGGAAATCGCCCAGGTGCAGCAGCTGGTGAATGAGGCGATCCAGGCCAAGGCCCCCGTTACCATGGAGGAAATGACCGTGGCCGAGGCCAAGGCGCAGGGCGCTATGGGTCTCTTTGAAAGCAAGTATGGCGAAAAGGTAAAGGTCTATACCATGGGCCAGTATTCCAAGGAAATCTGCGGCGGCCCCCACGCCTCCAATACCGGCGATCTGGTCTCTTTCAAAATCCAGAAGGAGGAATCCTCCTCCGCTGGCGTGCGCCGCATCAAGGCCACCATCGGCCGCCAGGCCTGACGGGGAGAACGGGGCACGGGAAATAATTTGCGGGGGAACCATTCTTTGTAGCCAAAGAATGGTTCCCCCGCTCCCCTTCCAAGAAAGCCATGGGGAAGGAACGGGGTTTTTGCGGGAGGAGACTTTTGACGCAAAAGCCTCCTCCCGCAAATATTCCTCCCCGTTCCCTCCGTCCTCCTCCGCTGCAATTATTACAAATTTCGTACAATCGTGATTTTCCCTTGAATCGTGGGGGAAGGCGTGATAGAATATACCATATATTGTAGAAAGGGGTTCATGCGGATGAGCGGATGGACGCTGTTTTTTTGTGCCGTTGGGCTTGCGACGGCCATTGCGCTGCTGGCGGATGAGAAGCGGCGTCAGCATGAGCTGCTTTCCATGGAGCGGATGCGGGGCAGCATGCTCTATTTTGATTTATATCCGCTGGTGGTATATGCGCGGAAGCATGAGATTGACCGGGTGCAGGTAGAGCGGAACAGGATTGTATTTTACAGCGTCTGCCCGCCCGGAAGTTTAGGGGAGTTTGTGCTTTCGGAGCATGGGTATCGTCCGCTGAACGCGCTGCGCACCCGTGCCCTGGTGCAGGTGCTGGCGGAGGACATTCCCGTGCTGCAGGAAAGCCGCCATTATCGGCTGCGCCGTTATGCCGTGGTGCGGCCCAATGGGCAGAAGGATCCCGCCTATCAATTCATCATCCGCAGCGGCTATAAGACCGAGCTGATGTATGCGCGGCAGCGCATCTGGCTGGATTAAGCGGCGCTTTTTCCCATCTGTATAGCAAATCAGGCCCTTTTGCATCCCGATGCAGAGGGGCCTTTTTTTCTGCCCCTTCGCATGCTTTTCCCTGCCGCCGCATAATTTCAAGGGAAGCGGAGGGATCAGATGAAACGGCAGCGATTCAAAAAACAGGCCCTGATCACGGGGCTGAATGACGCCCTGGTGCGGGGGCTGGGCTTTCTGATGCGGCTATGGGTATCCCGGCAATTGGGGGCGGAGGCGCTGGGCGTGATGGAATTGGCCTCCGGCGCGCATATGCTGGCGCTGACGCCGGCCGCCGCGGGGCTTCCCGGCGCGGTCAGCAGGCTTACCGCCAAAGGGAGGACGGAGGAGGAACGGCGGATGGTATTGTTAGCCGGGCGGCAATTGTGCCTGCGGCTTTCGCTGGTGATCTGCCCCTGCTTTCTGCTGCTGGCCGGGCCGATGGCGCATTTGCTGGGAGATACGCGCACCCTGCCCTCGCTGGTATGCTTTGCGCCCTGCGTTTTCTTCATTGGCCTTTCCAGCGTGTATGACGGGGCCTGCTATGGCCGGGGCAATGCCTGGCCCCCCGCCATCAGCGAGATGACGGAGCAGCTTGTCCGCATGGGCGCGGTCTTTCTCCTGCTGGGGCTATTGCCCCGGCTGACCATTCCCTGGCGCGCCGCCATGCCCGCCCTGGCAGGGATGCTGGGGGAGGGGGCGGGGCTTATGGTGATGCTGCTGCTCTATGGCCCCGTGCCCCGGCCCGGGGACTGCACGCGCCTGCCCGCCTTGCGGCGGCGGCTTTCCCGGCTTTCCCTGCCGCTGATGCTTTCCCGGCTTTCCCATACGGGGCTGCGGACGCTGTGCGGCGTGCTGATTCCCCTGCGGCTCATGGCCTGCGGCCTCACCCGGGGCGAGGCCATGAGCAGGCTGGGCATGCTCAACGGCATGGCGATGCCGCTGATGCTGCTGCCCGGGCTGCTTTCCGGGGCGCTTGCCACCGTGGGCGCCCCGGCGATTGCCCGCTGCAAAAACAGGGGGCAGGAGGGGCGGCTGGCCCTGCGGCTCTGCGGCGCGGCCCTGGGCTGCGGGGTTTTCTGCGCAGGCGCGCTGTATGGGCTGGCCCCGGTGATCGCCGCCCGCCTGTACCGGCTGCCGGAGGTGGCGCTGCTCATCCGTGCGCTGTGTCCCATGGCGGTGATTCTGCCCCTTCAGCAGGTGCTGGGCGGGCTGATGACCGGGCTGGGGCTGCAGAAAAAATCGCTGGTTGCCTCGCTGCTGGGCGCGCTTGCCACCCTGCTTTGCACCTGGCAATGGGCGGGCAGGGCGAATTGGCATATTTTCGGGGCGGGCTATGCCCAGCTTGCGGGCCATGGGCTGAGCCTTTTCTGCCTGCTGATCTTCTTTCTTTTCCGGGGCCGCGCCATTCCCCGGACGGAAGGGGCGATGGGATAGAAAGCCGCCCCGATTCCCCATTGACGAAAGGCGGCGGGCATGCTATGCTATCCCTGTCGAAAATTTAATGACAGGAGGATTGCGTTTATGGCGCTTCTTACCCATGAGGGGAATAAGCTCTATCTGGACGGCAAGGAATTTTATCTGGCCTCCGGCTCCATGCATTATTTCCGCTATCAGCCCGGCGGCTGGCGGCATCGGCTGAAGCTGATGAAGGCCTTTGGCCTGACCGCCGTGCAGACCTATGTGCCCTGGAATCTGCATGAGCCGGAAAAGGGAAAATTTGATTTTTCCGGGCGGCTGAATCTGCGGGCGTTCCTGCAGATGTGCCAGGAGGAGGGGCTGTATGTGATGCTGCGGCCCGCGCCCTATATCTGCTCCGAATGCGATCTGGGCGGCCTGCCCTATTGGCTGATGGAAAAGGATGTTTGCCTGCGCACCATGGATGAGCCCTATATCCGCCATTATACCGAATATTTTCAGCGCCTCTGCCAGGAATTTGTGCCCATGCTTTCCACCCGTGGCGGGCCCATTCTTGCCGTGGCGCTGGAAAATGAATATGGCAGCTTCGCCATGGACCTGGAATATATCCGCTACTGCGAAAAAATCCATCGGGAAAACGGCATCGATGTGCCCCTGTTTACCGCTGGCGGCCCCACCATGTATATGCAGGTTTACGGCGGCTTCCCGGAAATCTGGTCGGCCATGGATCTATTGGACGGCGTGCCCGAGGGCATCCGGACGATGCGCCGCTTCCAGCAGGGCTTTCCCGATTATGTGGCCGAAATGTGGGGCGGCCGCGCCCAGCAGTGGGGTGGCTATTTCCTGCGCCAGCCCCCCGAAACCGTGGCCCGGAATTATCAGACGGCGCTGGAGGCCGGGGCGTATGTGAATTTCTATATGTTCTGCGGCGGCACCAATTACGGCTTCTTCAGCGGCTCGCTCATCGGCACCTTCCGGGCCGATCCCCCCGGTGCAAAGCCCCGCTATGTGCCCTATGCCACCAGCTATGATGTGGATGCGCCGGTGGATGAAATGGGCCGCCCCACCAGAAAATATTTCCTTTGCCGGGAGGTGCTGGCCAAATATCGGGGCATGGATATCAGGGATTTGCCCCCTGTGCCTGCGGATCTGCCGGTGCAGGTGCCCGGGGAAATCCGCTGGCAGGAGAGCCGCCGCCTTTTCGCCCCGGAGACGCTGGCGTATCTTACCGAAAAAAAGCTCCGGGCAGGGAACGTCCGCCCCATGGAATCGCTGGGCCAGGATTACGGCTGGATTCTGTATTCCGCCACCCTGCGGCGCACCGATCCCCAGGAGCAATTCCGCCTGCTGATTGACGGGCTGCATGACCGGGCGGATATTTATCTGGACGGCGTTTACCGGGGCACCTATTACCGGGATCGGGCCTATGAGCCCATCGCCTTTACAATCACCCGGGAAACCATGCGGCTGGATATTCTGGTGGAGAACATGGGCCGCATCTGCTTTGGCTATCAATTGGAGCAGGATTACAAGGGCATCCTCCATCCCGTGCGCATCAGGGAGGGCGTGGCCTTTGTTACCAACTGGGAGATTCGCTCCCTGCCCATGCGGGATGCCGTGCTGGATCGGCTGATGGAAAGCACCCCTGCGGACAGCGCCCCCGGCATCGGCCCCCGCTTCTTTACCGGCAGCTTCCGGGGCGTTCCCGGAAAGGATGCGGTAATCGATTTCTGGGCGGAGGGCGAAAGCGGCCTGACCAAGGGCTTTATCCGGGTGAATGGCTTCAATCTGGGGCGCTACTGGCGCATCGGGCCCCAGCATACCCTCTACATCCCCGGGGATATTATGAAGGAGGAAAATACCATCGAGGTATTTGAATTGTATGCTGAGGATCGCTGGCCCGCTCCCGTATTCTGCCCGGAGGTTCAGCTGGATTCTCTTAAGGAAAACGTGGAATGCATGATGGCTGATCCCGTCCATTACGCATAATGCCGCAGCAAAAAAGCCCTTGGCTGTTTCAGCGCAGTCAAGGGCTTTTTTCTGTATCCGTTCTGCGGGGAGAAAAGGCCCCGCCCGGCATTATTCCATTTTGACCGGCAGATCGGTATCCGAAAAGGGATCGCCGGGGGCGTAGGCATCCAGCTTTACGTCGGCATCCTCCGTTTCCTCCAGGGCATCCTTGGCCAGGGCGAAGACATGAATGCGCAGTTCATGCTCGCCAAAGGCAAGCTCCACCCGCTCCCGGGGCTTGGTCAGCGCCAGCACCTCGGTATACTTGGTGCGCCCCCGGCGGGCAAAATCCACCGCCACCTCGGGCCGCCCCTGCCAATGCATGGGGATAAAGAGCCGGGGCTTGACCGCCATAATGAAATGATTGGCCCCCGCATCAAAAAGCCCGCCCATCCGGGGATCTACCGGGAACATGGCGATATCGATGGGCAGCCGCTCGATGGGGCGCACGGCCTCATAATAGGCCCGCTCCGCCTGGGCGATTTCCCGCAGGCTGCTTTCCTCCCGCCAGTGCCAGAGATTCAGATCCCCGGCGTGGAAAATATGCAGCCCATCCACCGTCACATAGAAGGAAACGCCCTTATCCGTGGAATCAAAGGCCCGGATGTTCACATCCCCCGCTGTCATTTCCTCTCCGGGCTTCATGCGCTTGCCCCGCTTGCCGATGGGCAGATCATCGGAAACGATATAGGTAATGGGCAGCTTTTCATAATCCCAGCTGTAAATGATTTCGTCAAAATGATCCTCATGATCATGGGTGACGAATACCAGAATCTGCCGGTATTTTTTCAGATCCTCATTCTGAATCAGCGCGCGCCGGGGCAGGGCATGATTTTCCCCCCGCCAGTAATCGAAAATCAGCAGCACATCGCCTACCGCCACCGAAAACCCCGAATGATGATAATAGGTTACCGTTGCCGTGCCGGCCATGCGATCATTCCTCCCATTTTTCCGTCAGGCTTCTTCCCTCCGCTTCCGGCAGGGAAAGCCGCATCAGCTGCGCAAGCGTGGGCGCAATATCAATCAGCCGGGCTTCTGCCAGCTCTCTGCCCGCCGGAATGCCGGGGCCGGAAAGCAAAAGCAGCGTGCGGGCCTGGGGCGCCTCCAGGGAAAAGCCATGCTCCCCGAAGGTTTCCTCGTCTTCATCAATAAAGCAGCAGTTTTCTTCCGCTTCTGCCGCCAGCCTTACCTCTTTGGGGCCGTGGAGGGCGCGGATATCCTTTTTCACCAGAATCCGGCGGATGCCCCATTTTTCCCGGTTCGCTTCCAGCGCCTTTTTTGCCGCCGGAAGATCATCGCCGAAAATATACGCGCCCATGCCCAGGCTCTGGGCCCGTGCGCCGCAGGCGGCCCGCAGCTTTTGATCCAGAAGAATGCCCCGCCGGGCATCCTGCTGGCCATGATCGCTGACGATGCAGAAAAGCGTTTCCTCCATGAGCCCCGCCTTTTCCACCGCCTGCAGAATCTGGCCCACATGCCTGTCCAGCCGCTCCATGGCGGCATGGGCCTGGGGGCTGTCCGTCCCGTAGGCGTGGCGCATGGCATCGCAATCCACCAGATGCACGGTCAAAACATCGGGGGGACGGCGGGAGGCATACAGCTTTTCGCAGAGCAGCGCGGCATATTCATCCAGATCGGGCTGGCGGATGCTCTTGCGCTGCCGCCCGTATAAAAGCTCCATCCGCAGAATCCAGAGGGGAGAGGCATAGGCCAGCATTTTCCTGACCGCGCTTTCCCCCGGCAGGGGCAGCACCTCGGGAAAATTCCGCCGCGCATAGGGATTTTTCCCCGTGACCGGCCAGAGAATGGAGGCCACATCCAGCCCCTTTTCCCAGGCGGCCTGATGCAGCGTCTTTTTCCTGATCTGGCCGATTTCCCAGTACCAGCGCCGCATGCGCTTTTCGGTATCCGGCTGAAAGGGCTGGTTATGCCCGATGCCGTGGCTTTCGGGATAGCAGCCGGTAAGCAGGGAGGCATGGATGGGATAGGTGATGGTGGGGTAAACGGTCTGTACCCGGGTGCAGAAAACGCCGGCATTTTTCAGGCGCGCCAGATGGGGCAGGGAAAACAGCCTGTCCGCATCGGTCTGGCAGACCGCATCCAGGGAAATCATGCAAAGCCGCATGGCTTATCGCCTGCCTCTGGGCGGATGGCCGAAATTGAAGCGCCGCGCCCTTTTCTTTTTCCGGAAGAAGAGAAAGTAAATTACCAGCCCCCAAATGATGATCGTGCGCCAGTTGATTTTGGTTTCCTCCTGGGTCTGCTGCTGGGCCCAGGCTGTTTCCTCTTCCTCCTCCACCTGGGCGAACATGCCGCTCCAGATATCCTTCCATGCCGAAGGCTGGGGCGTGGCCTGGAGCGCCGTCTGGCCGAAAAGACCGGCGGTATCCAGCTTTTCCCCGGCGGCGCGGGCCATCTGCCCGCTCAGGGCCAGCAGTATTTCACCCGCCGCGCCGTCATAATCCCGGGAAAGAAAGGCGGTGCGAAAGGAGGTGGAAAGCAGCGTCATCTGCATTTCCCGGGGCACAAGCGCTTCGGCCCTTTCCCCCAGCGCCAGGGCGTAATCCTCTTCGCCGATTACCATGAGCAAAAGCGCGTCCATTTCGCCCAGCTCCCAGCAGGCGAATAATTCCCTGGCATATTCCCGGGCATCCGCGCCGCCCAGAAAATGCCGGGTGACAAGATAGATTTTCCCGCCTGCGGCCTCCTCAAGCCGCTGGGAGAGGGCCGCCGCATCCCCGGCGGTATCCGGGCTCAGCACCCCCGCCAGATCGGTGACTGCGCCCTGGCAGGCGGGATACTGGCTCTCCGCCCCGGCGGGCAGGAAAAACAGACACAGGGCCAGCACAAGCAGCAAAAGCCGCGTTTTCAGCATCGATTTTTCCCTCCCTTTACGGCGCGGAGAATTCCTCCGCCGTTTCTACCCCCAGCAGCGCGGCAATGCGCCCGCTGAAGCTGGCGGAAAGCCGCTGATTGAATTGGGCCGCCGCCGTATTATACTGGGCGCCCGCCGTTTTTTCCTCGCTCTGGGATAGCATCTGGGGCAAATAGCTTTCCGCATACATGCGATCCCGGCTGTCCTGCTGCACGCTTTCCTGGGCCAGCAGCAGCGCCAGCACATCCTCTGCCGCTTGGGTCAGCGCTTCATTGGCCGCCGCTTTTTCGGCAAGAGAGGATTCCCCTGCCAGGGTATCCCGGGCCGCGCGCAGACGCGCCACGGCCTCCTGCTCTTTGGGCAGATGGCGGTCCGCCACCGTCAGCACATTGCAGGCCGATTCCACCCGCGCCATCAGCATGCTTTCCAGCCCGGAAAGGGTTTCCTCCACCATGGCCCGCTCTTCATTCCAGCCCCGGTATGCGCCGTAGGCCACGCTGAAAAAGAGCATCAGAACCATCAAAAAAAATGCGGCACCGGCTCGCAGCTTCATTCTTTTCTCCTCCAAAGGGCGTTTGCCCGGGGCGCGGGGGAGGGGCGCTTTGCTTTCGGCGGCCCTCTCCCCCGGCGTTTTCCCCGCAGCCCGTTACATGGTCAGCAGCTTCTGCTTGAGATCCTTTTCCATGGTGACCAGGGTCTTTTCGGCCTCCAGGCGCTTCTGGCGGCCCTCCTGCTGAATGCGGGAAACCTCGTTGATGGTATCGATCAGGGATTGGTTGGTGGAAACCAGGGTTTCCATATCGATGATGCCGCGCTCGGATTCCTTGGCGGTTTCGATGGTGCCCATCTTGAGGGTTTCGGCGTTCTTCTTAAGCAGCTCGTTGGTCATATCGGTGACGGCGCGCTGGGCCTTCATCGCCTGCTGGGAATGATGCAGCCCCAGGGCCAGCACCATCTGATTCTTCCACAGGGGCAGGGTATTGACCAGGGTGGATTGAATGCGCTCCACCAGCAGGGAATTATTATTCTGGAGCAGGCGGATCTGGGGGGCCATCTGCATGGAGATCTGGCGGGTGAGCTTCAGATCGTGGATTTTCTTTTCAAAGCGATCGCAATAGGAGGCCAGATCGTTGGCTTTCTGGGCATCCATGGCATCGCCGCTCTTTTCGGCGATGGCGCGCAGCTGGGCCAAATCGGTTTCGCGCACCTCCTTGAGGCGCTGCTCCCCGGCCACGATATAGAGGGTCAGCTCATGGAAATATTCCAGGTTCATATCATAGAGATGATTGAACATGGCCACATCCTTCAGCAGCTGCACCTGATGCTGCTCCAGATTCCCGGCGATCACGCCCACATTGGCGGATACATCCTCATATTTGGCCTGGATGGTGGCAATCTGCTTCTTGGCGTTAAAGAAGAGACCCCGCAGCCCCTTGGGCTTTTCACCGGCGGTATTGAAATCCTGAAGCTCGGCAATCAGGCTGGTGAGCATATCGCCCACATCGCCGCTGTCGGCGGTCTGCACGCCGCCCAGCACGGTATCGGCAAAGCTGGAGATTTTCTTCTGGGCATCCGCGCCGTAGAGCATCACATGATCGGGATTGGTCAGATCGATGGTCTTGGCAAATTCAGCCACCTGGGCCTTTTCGGCCTCGGTCAGGGTAGAATCCAGGGCCTCTACCGCCTCCCGGGCATCGGGTGCGGCGGGGGCATTCATGGAGGCAAGCATATCTACGGCCTTTTCCAGCACCTGCTTATCCCCCATTTCGGGGTTCAGGGTAAGGACGGGGGCAGAATGCACGGCGGCTTCGGGAGCGGTCTGGACGGCGGTATTGCTTTCAGTCATGGAGAAAATCCCCTTTCAAAATAGAATCGTGTATGATGGGGCGATTATTCCTTGCCCCGGATGCCGGAATCGATCAGGCCATCCTGCCTGAGCATGGTTTCCAGTACGTCAATATCGGTGGAGATATCCATCAGATCATCCTGATACAAGGTATCCAATTGCTTGCGGAAGGCCTTCAGCACCACATCCATGGCCTGGCGGATCTGCTGCCGGGTCGCCTCGGCGTTCTTGCCCTCCACCTTGCGCTCATCCATCTTGCGGTAGCCGGAGAGCATTTTCAGGGTGGTGGGCAGATAATAATCCATGAACCGGCGAATCTGCGGGGCCTTCTGGGGCTGCTCGGCCACGGTGCGGAAAATGCGGTTGGCCACATCATCCAATTGCTCCATCTGCTCGGAAAGGGCCGGATCGGGAATGAGATCATTTTCCTGCCGGATCTGCAAAAGCATCTCCTGCCCCTTTTCCACCAGGGAATCCACCGCCTGATCCCCGGTCTTGGGAATCGGCTGCTGGGCCGGGGCCTTTTTGCTGGTATCCACCCCCTGGGCCATGATGAAGACGATGCGCCCCGCCAGAATAGCCAGCCCGCCGCAGATCAGATAATGCTGCCAGCGATAGAGCTTGAAAATCAGCGAAAAAAGCACCACCACCACGCCTGCGGCGATGAAAGCGGCGGCATAGCCCTTGGATTGTTTTTTCTTCTTCCCATTTTTCTGCAAGGAATTTTTCCCCCTTTCGGAATACCGCATATTCAGCATAGCATGGCAAAAGGAAAACGCAAGGCCTTCCCGCCCCAAAGATACATGCTGACTGCCCAAAACCGGCTTTTCCACGTTTCAGTATATCATATTTCCCGGTGCATTTCAACGGAAATCCTGACAGCGGCCCGGCTTTCTCGGATTTTTTTGCCCGCAGGCCGAAAAAAGCCCCCGCCGTTTTTGCAAGCGGCAGGGGGCCGAAAAGACGCGGGGCGGCAGGGGGCAGGAGCCTTACAGCACGGAAAGAATTCTTTCCACCGCGGCCTGGGTATTTTCCCTGGTGTTAAAGGCGGTCAGGCGGAAATAGCCCTCGCCGGAGGGGCCAAAGCCCTCCCCGGGGGTGCCCACCACATGGGCCTTTTTCAGCAGCAGATCGAAGAAATCCCAGCTCTTCATCCGGTTGGGGGTCTGCATCCAGATGTAGGGGGCGTTCACGCCGCCAAAGGCCTGAATGCCCGCTTTTTTCAGGCCCTCCCGGATGATCCGGGCGTTTTCCAGATAATAGCGGATGCTTTCCATGATCTGCTGCTGGCCGATGGGGGTATACACGGCGGCGGCAGCCCGCTGCACGGGATAGGAAACGCCGTTGAATTTGGTGGCCTGGCGGCGGCCCCACATTTTATTGAGGGATGCGCCGTCAAAAATCAGCTCCCGGGGCACGATGGTATAGGCGCAGCGGGTGCCGGTAAAGCCCGCCGTCTTGGAAAAGGAGCAGCATTCCATGGCGCATTTTCTTGCGCCCTCGATTTCATAGATGCTCCGGGGCACATCCTCTTCGGTAATGAAGGCCTTGTAGGCGGCGTCATAGACGATCAGCGCCTCATTTTCCAGCGCCCAATCCACAAATTTCTTCAGCTCATTCTTTTTCAGCACCGTGCCGGTGGGGTTATTGGGATAGCAGAGGTAAAGCACATCGATTTTTTCCTGGGGCAGGGGCGGCACAAAGCCGTTTTCCGCATTGCAGGGCAGATAGCAGAGCCGGCTCCACTGCCCGTTTTCATGCACGCCCAGCCGCCCGGCCATGGCATTGGAATCCACATACACGGGATAGACGGGATCGGTCACGGCGATGCGGGCGTCGGCGGCAAATAATTCCTGCAGATTGCCCACATCCGATTTGGCGCCGTCCGAAATAAAGACCTCATCCCGGGCGATTTCCACGCCCCGGGGGGCATAATCCCCCTGGATAATGGCATCGATCAGAAAATCATAGCCGAAATCGGGGCCATAGCCCTTAAAGCCCGCCGCCGTGCCCATTTCCAGGGCGGCCTGGGAAAAGGCCTGGGCCACCGCCGGGGCCAGAGGCCGGGTGACATCGCCAATGCCCAGGCGGAGAATATCCGCCTCCGGATGAGCGGCGGAATATTCCTTGACCCGCTTGGCAATTTCAGCAAACAGATAGCCCGCCGGCATACCGGCCAGGGAAGTATTGATTTTCATAGGCGTATTTCTCCTTACGGGCGGCCTTTTTCAGGAAGGAAATGCAGGCGCTGCGGCGCGCCCTGCTTCCCCGGGGCCGCGCCTTTTTCAGTCGCCCAGCCAGTCGCCGTCGTAAACAAAGGCGGCGGGGCCGGTCTGATACACATGATTATCCTCGGCGCTCCAGTGCAGCTGCAGATTGCCGCCGGAGAGCTTCATCTGCACCGTGCGATCGGAAAGCCCGGCCAGCACGGCGGCCACCAGCGCGGCGCAGGCACCGGTGCCGCAGGCCAGGGTTTCCCCTGCCCCCCGCTCCCAGACCCGCATCTGCAGAATGCCCCGGTCAATCACCCGAACGAATTCCACATTCGTGCGCCGGGGGAAGAGGGGATGATGCTCGATCATGGGGCCGATGGTGGGCAGATCGATTACCTCGGGATCCCGAACAAAGAGAACCGCGTGGGGATTGCCCATGTTCACGCAGGTGATAAACCAGGTCTGCCCCATGATCTGCAGCCGATGGCGCAGCACGATTTCGCCGGGCAGATCCACGGGAATCAGCCGGGGATTCAATTCCGGGGTGCCCATATCCACCCGCACCCGGGAAACCCGGTCGCCCTCCACCGTCAGCCACAATTGCTTCATGCCGCCCTTGGTGGAGATGGTTAATTCTTCCTTTTTCGTCAGCCCGCGCTCATACGCATATTTGCCGATGCAGCGGATGGCATTGCCGCACATTTCGGCCTCGCTGCCATCGGAATTGAACATGCGCATGGCAAAATCCGCGCCGTCATTGGCCGGCTCAATCAGCACCAGGCCATCCGAGCCCGCGCCGAAATGGGCCTTGGACATGACAATGGACATCCGGCTGGGATCATGAACCACCTCTTCAAAGCAATTCACAAACAGATAATCATTGCCGATGCCATGCATTTTTGTAAAACGCATACCGCTGCCTCCTTCCGCATCCTGCTTCTTCCTATGTTGCGCAGCCCGCTTCCGTTACATACGCTCCGGGGCCGAAACGCCGATGAGATACAGCCCGGTTTTGATCACCTGGGCGCAGGCGCGGGTCAGCGCAATGCGGGCGGAGGTGGCGGCCGCATCGTCATCCAGGATGCGATGCTCATAATAGAATTTGTTGTATGCCTTGGCGATTTCCGTGGTGGCGCGGGTGACCATGGAGGGCTCATTCTTTTCGCAGGCCTCCTCCACCGCTTCAGGGAAGCGGGAAAGCAGCCGCAGCAGGGCCTGGCTTTCGTCATCGGTCAGGGCGCTGTAATCGGGGGCGGGCAGATTTTCCGGCGCCTTGCGCAGCACGGAGCAGCACCGGGCATGGGTATACTGCACATAGGGGCCGGTCTCGCCGTCAAAATTCAGTGCCCGATCCCACCAGAAATCAATATCCTTGATCCGGTTATTCTGCAGCGTGGTATAGACCACCGCGCCCACGCCCACCTGCCGGGCCACATCGGCCTTGTTTTCCAGGCCGGGGGATTTTTCATTGATGATGGCCAGGGCCTTTTCCTGGGCCCGGGAGAGCAGATCCTCCAGATATACCACATGGCCGCTGCGGGTGGCCAGGGTCTGCCCCTCATAGGAGACCATGCCGAAGGCCACATGAATCAGGCTGTCCTTCGCCCATTCATAGCCCATTTTTTCCACCACCTTAAAGACCTGGCGGAAATGCAGATCCTGCTGATAGGCCACCACATAGAGGCATTTATCAAAGTTGTAGGTATCCTTGCGGTAGAAAATGGCGGCCAGATCCCGGGTGGCATAAATGGTGGTGCCATCGCTCTTGATGATCAGGCAGGGGGGCATCTTTTCCGCCTCCAGATCCACGATCATCGCGCCGTCGGATTCCACCAGCAGCCCCTTTTCCTTCAGCTCGTTTACCACCCGATCGGTCTTATCCACATAGAAGCTCTCCCCGGCATAGCTGTCAAAGGAAACGCCCAGCATATCGTATACCTTCATGGCGTCCCGGAGGGTGACATCCTTGAACCAGCGGAAAATGGACAGGGCCTCTTCATCCCCATCCTCGATCTTCTTGAACCAGGCCCGGCCCTCATCCTCCAGGGCGGGATCCTTTTCGCATTCCTCATGGAAGCGCACATACAGGCGGGTCATTTCCTCCACGCCGCCCTTTTCTACCGCTTCCTTATCGCCCCATTTCTTGTAGGCGCAGATCATCTTGCCAAACTGGGTGCCCCAATCGCCCAGATGATTGATGCCTACCGTCTTCCAGCCCTGGAATTCATAGATGCGCTTGAGCGCATTGCCGATTACCGTGGTGGAAAGATGCCCGATATGGAAACGCTTGGCAATATTGATGGAGGAATAATCCAGGCATACGGTCTTGCCCCGGCCCTTTTCGCTGGCGCCCCATTTTTCGGGGGCGGCCATGATGGTCTCCATCAGCTCCCGGGCAAAATTTTCCCGGTTGAAAAAGAAATTCAAATAGCCGCCTACGCATTCCACCCGGGCAATCTCGGGCTTGCTTACCGCTTCGGAAAGCTTCTTGGCAATCATGGGCGGGCCCATGCGCAGCGCCCGGGAAAGCTTGAAGCAGGGAAAGGCATAATCCCCTAAGGCAGGATCCGGCGGTACCTCCAGCAGAGACGCCAGATCCTCCGGTAAATCCTTCGCTTCGGGGTAAGCGGCCTTCAGCATTTCGCCAACCAGCCCGGCAATGCGCTGTTTCATATCCATGGATGCGATTCCTCCCAATTGTGCAGAAATACGATTTGTACAGAAATACAGCTTATCATATCATAATCCGCCGCCTTTCGCAACCGAAAACCGGGGAAGAATACGGGAAAATATTGCGGGAGGAGACTTTTGTGTCAAAAGTCCCCTCCCGCACCCTCCCGAAAACC
>CAZJUJ010000057.1:0-18525 GCA_964549135.1 uncultured Oscillospiraceae bacterium
GGCTTACTTTGTCCTCTCTTTTTTGGCTGCACCCCAACTTTTATTATAGAGCCGATTATTCGTCGTGGGCGCGGCCCTCATAGACCGTGCCGCCCAGCGATTCCAGCTTATGGATGCTCATGATATCCCGGCGGGCATCCGGGGCCAGCCAGCTTTCATCGTAATGGATATATACCTCCTGGCTCTCCAGGGTTTTCTGCAGCTTGGGCACATCGATGGCGTAGATGGGCTTTTCTTCCGCCAGGGCCTGGGCGGCGGCAACGCCTGCGGCCTGGCCGGTGACAATGGCGGCGGGAATGACCCGCAGCACATCCCAGGCGTAATCTGCGCCTGCGGCGCTGCGCCCGGCGGTAATCAGGTTATCAAAGCCGGTGCAGACCAGCGTGCGATAGGGAACCTCCCAGAGGAAATCCCGATGCTCAAAATCATTGACCACGGAAATGCTGTCGTCAAAATGCCGGTAGACATCCTCCTGCCGGAGGGTATAATCCCCGGCAATGCGGCGGGTGGCCCGGAATTGGCACATGCCGGGCAGGGCAATGACCTGGCGGCTGCCCTTATCCTTTCCGTCATGCTTGAATCTTTCCAGCATTTCCAATTGATTGGTGATCAGATAGCGATTTACATCCTTTCCCGTGGTGCCGGTATAGAAGGGCACATCGGCGGGATGATTGCGGCCAAAGAGATTGGCGCAGCCCCCGGCGGAATTGAAAATGGCCTGCTCGATCCGGCCGCTTTCCGCCGCCTGGCGGCAATGCTCAATATCCATGGTGTAGGCAAAATAGCTGTGGTAATTCTTGCCCTCCGCCGTGGGCACGCCGGCGCGATGCAGAATATCCGCATCCCCGGTGGTATCCACCACCACGCCGGCCTCATAAAAGCTGCGGCCCGATTTATTTTCCACGATCAGGCCCCGGCAATGGCCCTTTTCCATTACGGGCTGGGAGGCGATGGTATCAAAGGAAAGCGCCACCCCTTCATTCAGCAGAAATTCATTCAGCGCCAGGGCGAACATGCAGGCGGAATAGCGCACGCTGTAGCGCACGGGCGTCTGCTCCCGGGGCTCGCCCTCCCGCCAGGCGGGCGGCGTAACATCATAGCCGTATTTCACAGAAAGGGCGATGAATTCATCCATCATGCCCTTGATGATCCGCTTGCCCCGGCCATTGCACATGGGCACATGATAATTGATCTGGCCCAGGGTGGCCAGGCCGCCCAGCTCCATGCTCTTTTCCAGAATCAGTACGCTTTTGCCCAGACGCCTTGCGGATACGGCGGCGGCAATGCCGGCCACGCCAGCCCCCGCCACGATGACATCATATTTTCCGGCTACCGGGATTTCTTCCTTCCATTCCAGCTTCTGCATGCCTGCTTTCCTCCCGTGTTTTTCTGCGGATAGCATAGCATAATCCGCCGCCGGGCGCAATAATGAAAATTGTGCATCCTTTGCGGGAAAGCGTGTTATTTTTTGATCATTTCCCGGGCATGGCTCCGGGCGCTTTCCCCATCGCCGCCCAGCATCCGCGCAATTTCGGCCACGCGCTCCTCCCCGCTCAGGGGGGTCAGCCGGGTGCGGGTGCGCTCGCCGTCAAAATATTTTTCCACCAGGTAATGATGATCCGCCAGGACGGCGATCTGCTGCAGATGGGTGACGCACAGCACCTGCCGCTCTTTCCCGATCATCGCCATTTTTTCGCCCACCACCTGGGCGGCGCGGCCCGAAATGCCCGTATCGATTTCATCGAAAATCATGGAGGGCACGCCCTCCCGCTTGGCGGCAACCGATTTAATGGCCAGCATCAGCCGGGATAATTCGCCGCCCGAGGCGATTTTGGACAGGGGCTGCATTTCCTCTCCCCGGTTGGGGGCGATGAGGAAGGCGGCGCTTTCATTGCCCAGGGGGCCGGGGGCGCAGGCGGGCAAACGCACCTCAAAGCGGGTGCCCGACATATTCAGATCCCGCAGCTGAATTTCCATTTCCGTTTCGAATTTTTTTGCCAGCGCCTGGCGGGAAAGGGTGAGCCGCTGGGCTGTTTCGGCATATTGCCTGGCAAGGGCCCTTTCGGCCTTTTCGGCTTCCTCCAATTGCGCATCCAGATTTTCAAAGCTGGATAGCTCGGCCTCGATTTCGGTCAGCTTATCCCGCATTTCCGCCGTGCTGGCCCCGCCGTATTTCCGGGAAAGGCGGCGCAATAGATCCAGCCGGGCCTGCACCTCCTCCAGCCGCTCCGGATCGCTGTCCAGATGGGAGAGCAGATCCCTCAGCGTCAGCCCGCAGTCCTCCGCTTCATAATACAGCCCGTCCAGCCGGGCGCGCAGGGCGGCGTATTGCGCATCCAGCCCCTCGATGGGGGAAAGGGCCCCCGATGCCTGGCGCAGGGCCTCGGCAGCCGGGTGCAGCCCATCGTATACGGCGGCATAGGCCTCCCGCAGGCCCTCCTCGATTTTTTCCGCATGCCGGAATTTATCCCGTTCCCGGGCCAATTCCTCCTCTTCGCCCGGAATCAGCTTGGCGCTTTTCAGCTCCTTTTTCCGGATGCGCAAAAGCTCCATTCGCTCATTGGCCTGGGCGCTTTGCTTTTTTAGATTTTCCAGCTTCCGGCTGCTTTCCTTCCAGCGGCTGCTTTCCTCCTGAATCTGCCGGAGCAGCGCCTGATGCGCTTCATCCCCGGAGGCATCCAGAAAGCCCAGATGGCGCTTTTCATCCATCAGGGATTGATGCTCGTGCTGGCCGTGAATATCCATCAGCAGCCCGGTCAATTGCTGATACTGGGAAAGGGGGAGCAGGCTGCCGTTGACGCGGCAATTGGAGCGGCCCTGGGCGGTGATTTCCCGGGCCAGAATCAGCTCATTCCCCTCCTCCTCCAATTCCTGGCTCTGCAGAAAGGCCTGGGCGGCGGGGCAATCGGATAGATCAAATACGCCCTCCACCCGGGCTTTATCGCAGCCGGTGCGAATCAATTCCTTCTGCGCCCTTCCCCCCAGCAGCAGGGAAATGGCATCCACAATGATGGATTTGCCCGCGCCGGTTTCGCCGGTAAGCACATGCAGCCCCGTGGAAAATTCCACCTGCATTTCATCCATCAGCGCAATATTCCGAATGGTTAAGGAAACCAGCATAATGATACCTCGCGTGCCTGCGTTTTTGTCCGGCCCTGGGCCTTATTTCAGCATCTCCTGGAAGCGGCCGGTGATCTGGGCGGCCATTTCCTCATTCTGCACGATGACCAGGATGGTGTTATCCCCGGCCATGGTGCCCAGTATTTCGGGCCAGCGCATGGAATCAATGGCCTCGGCGGCGGCATTGGCGCTGGCGGAAAGGGTTTTGATGACGATGATATTGCCCGCATAGGTGATGGATAATACCGAATCCACAAACATGCGCACAAAGCGATCGGACAGGCCATGCTCCGCCTTATCGGCGGTGGCGTATTTATAGCCGCCCTTGGAGGAAAGCACCTTCAGCAGGCGCAATTCCTTAATATCCCGGGAAACAGTGGCCTGGGTGACCACAATGCCCATTTCTCTGAGCCTGGCCGCCAATTCCTCCTGGGTATCGATATCGTAGCGCTCAATCAGGCTGAGAATCGCGGTTTGCCGTGCGTTTTTCACGTTTTTGTCACTCCTGTTTTTCTGGCTGATTCCAGATTTGCTGTTTGGTTCTCAGGGTATGGAAAAAGCGGCAGCGGGCGGGGGAAAGCAGCAGGATTTCCTCCTTCGCCAGCCGGATTTCCGCCTCTGTCTCCTCCGTCAGGGGGATCAGCGTCTGCCCGTCGATGGCCAATTGCAGCCGTCTTCTGTCCCGGCCATGGGCGCGCAGGGTAATTCTGCTTTCCAGCGGCAGGATCACGGGCCGCAGCAGCAATTCCCGGGCGCAGAGGGGGGAAATGATCAGGCAGCGGGTATGAGGATGCACGATGGGGCCGCCCGCCGACAGGGAATAGCCGGTGGAGCCCAGAGGCGTGGAAATCACCACCCCATCCCCATGGGCGCAGAAGACCGTTTCGCCGTCTGCGCTGACAATGGTTTCAATTACGCCGGGATGCTCCCCCCGGGTCAGCGAAACATCGTTCAGCGCCAGATACCGCTGCCCCTGACAGCAAATTTCCAGCAGCGGCTGCCGCTGAAGGGGATAATCCGCTGAAAGCAGCAGCCGGGCCGTTTCCTCCGGCTTTTCCGCATCCCCGGGCATGAGAAAGCCCACCGTGCCGGTATGCACGCCCAGCAGGGGGATTTGCTTTTTCGCGGCGTAGGGCGCGGCCCGCAGCAGCGTGCCATCCCCGCCAAAGGCGATCAGGGCGCGCACATCTTTAGGAAGCGCGGAAAGGGGGGCGCTTTCCCCAATGCCCTGAGCGGATAAATATGCATCCGCATAGACCGTAGCCCCCCGGGCCTGCAGCTGCATGAGCAGCGCTTTTGCGGCGGATTGGCTGTACGGCTGGAATGGATTTGCATAGAAATAGAAGGATTGCTTCATTTTTGCCCTCCTGAATTGCATATTCATCATATCATATTCATTTCAATTGCACAAGAGCCAGGAAAGGAAAACCGAAAAAAACCAGCGGGCGCTTGACAAAAAAAGGGCGAAAGCCTATGATATACGAGGCAATGAAAGGGGTGGATTGATGCAGAAAAGCGTTCGCAATCTGGTATATACCGCCATGATGGCCGCGTTGATCGCCATGGCGACCCTGTTCATTCACATCCCCATTCCCATGCAGTCGGGCTATTGCAATCTGGGAGATGCGCTGATTCTGGGCTGCGGGGCGCTGCTGGGCCCCTGGGCTGCGGTATCTGCGGCCATCGGCAGCGGTCTTGCCGATCTCATGCTGGGCTATGCCGTTTATGCCCCGGCCACGGCGCTTATCAAGGGCGCAATGGGGCTGCTGGCGGGGCGCTGCTGCCGCCGGGGGCAGGGCGCCGTCCGGCGCGGGCTTTGGATGGCGGCGGCGGAAGCATGGATGGTCGGCGGCTATTTCCTTTTTGAAACGGCGCTGTATGGCGCGCCCGGCGCGGCGGGAAGCCTGCTGGGCAATGGCTTTCAGGCAGTCGTGGGCCTGGCTGCGGGCTATCTGCTTTTCCCGCTGATGGGCCGGGTGAAAAAAATGATTCCTTGAAGGGGATATGGATATGGAAACGCTATGTTTGCCGGTTTCGGAAAAAAGCCTTGCGCTGGCGGCGGATTTACTGCGCCAGGGCCAGGTGGTGGCCTTTCCCACGGAAACGGTGTACGGCCTGGGCGCTGATGCCATGAATGAAGAGGCCGTGCTGAAAATCTTTGCCGCCAAGGAGCGGCCTGCCGATAATCCGCTGATTGTGCATGTGGCCGATGCGGCGCAGCTGGAGGGGATCTGCACGGTCAGCGATACGGCGCGGCGGCTGATGGATGCCTATTGGCCCGGGCCGCTTACCCTGCTTTTGCCCAAGGATCCGCGCGTGCCCGATGCCACCACGGCGGGGCTTGCCTCTGTGGGCGTGCGCTGCCCCCGGCATCCTGATGCGCTGAAGCTGCTCAGGGCCTGCCGTCTGCCCATTGCCGCGCCCAGCGCCAATCGCTCCGGGCGGCCCAGCCCCACCGCTGCCGCCCATGTGCTGGAGGATATGCAGGGGCGCATTCCGCTGATTCTGGATGGCGGCAGCAGCGATGTGGGCGTGGAATCCACCGTGCTGGATCTGACGGGGGAGATTCCCTGCGTGCTGCGGCCCGGGGCCATTACCCCCGAAATGATTGCGGCGGTTGCCGGGGATTGTATCGTGGCCGGGAGCGTGATGCGCCCGCTCAGGGAGGGCGAAAAGGCGCCGTCCCCCGGCATGAAGCATCGCCATTATGCGCCCAAGGCGCGAATGACCGTTTTTGTCGGCCCGGATGATGCCGTGATCCGGGAGATCAGCGCCCGGTATGATGCGGCAGAGCATGCCTGCATTCTGGCCCATGAGAGCATTCTGCCGGCCTTCGGCACGCGCCGGGCGTTTTCCCTGGGCGCATCGCCGGAGGAAACGGCGCATCTGCTCTTTCAGCGGCTGCGGGAAATGGATGAAATGGGCTTCGGCCTGATCCTGGCCCAGGGCTGGGAGGAAAAGGGCGTGGCCCTTGCGGTCATGAACCGCATGGCACGGGCCGCCGCCTTCGATATCGTGCGCCTCTGAGGCGCGGGGAACGGGGAACGGGGGAATATTTGCGGGGGAACCGCTTTTGCGTCAAAAGTGGTTCCCCCGCGCCCCCTCCGAAAACCAGCGCTGGATGCCTGCGAAAGGCAGCCATTGGATGATCGAATGGCGTTTGCCTGCGGGTAACGGCGGATACAAAAAGGCCCTTCATCGTTCGCAGGAACGGCGAAGGGCCTTTTGCTTATGAAAGAATTGAAGGGACGGAAAATTTATTGCTTCCCGGCCCGGCTGGCGGCCTTGGCGCGCTGCTCATGGCTCAATTCCCGCTTGCGCATGCGCAGGGATTTGGGGGTGATTTCCAGCAGCTCATCATCATCGATGAATTCCAGGCATTCCTCCAGCGTCAGGGGATGAACGGAAACCAGGCGCATGCTATCCTCCGAGGCGGAGGCATTGCGCATATTGGTTACATGCTTCTGCTTGCAGATATTGACCACAATATCCCCGGGCCGGCTGGATTCGCCGCAGATCATGCCGCTGTAGACGGGGGTCTGGCTGCCGATAAAGAGGGTGCCGCGATCCTGGGCGTAGAACAGGCCGTACTGGGTGGCCTCGCCCGTTTCATAGCAGATCAGCGCGCCCACATTGCGGTGGGGGATATCGCCCTTGTATTCCTCATAATGATCGAATACGGCGCTCATGATGCCCTCGCCCCGGGTATCGGTCAAAAATTCGCTGCGGTAGCCAAAGAGGCCGCGGGAGGGAACCAGGAATTCCAGCCGTACCCGGTCGTCCCCGCTCATGGATTCCAGGGTGCCCCGGCGGCGGCCGATCTTTTCGATGACGGCCCCGGCATAGGCCTGGGGCACATCGGCCACCATCCGCTCCACCGGCTCCATCCGCACGCCGTTTTCGTAGCGATAAATTACTTCGGGCTTGCTGACCTGGAATTCATAGCCCTCCCGGCGCATGGTTTCAATCAGAATGGAAAGATGCAATTCGCCCCGGCCCCAGACCTCAAACTGATCGGGGGTTTCGCCATCCTTGACGCGGAGGGAAACATCGGTCTCCAATTCCCGGTAAAGCCGGGCGCGCAGATGGCGGCTGGTCACATACTGGCCCTCCCGTCCGGCAAAGGGGCTGTCGTTGACGGAGAAGGTCATGGTCACGGTGGGCTCGGAAATAGCCACAAAAGGCAGGGGAGCGGGGGTGGCGGGATCGCAGACCGTATCGCCGATGGAAATATCGGCAAGGCCGGTCAGCGCCACGATATCGCCCATGGAAACCGCCTCGGCATTGGTGCGGCGCAGGCCGTCATATACCGAAAGGCCGGTCAGCCGCCAGGGGGCGGAAACCTGATCGCTCAGGGCATTGCAGCGCACCACCATGGTATTATCCCTCAGCGTGCCCCGGGTAATGCGGCCGATGCCGATGCGGCCCACATATTCGTTATAATCGATGGTGGAAATCAGCACCTGGGCCGGGCCATCGGGATCGCCCTCGGGGGCGGGAATATATTTCATGATGGTATCAAACAGCGGCCGCAGATCCTCGCCGGGCTTTTCCAGATCCAGGGTGGCGGTGCCCTTCCGGGCGGAGGCATAGATGATCGGGCGATCCAGGGTTTCGGGATCGGCATCCAGCTCGATCAGGAGATCCACCAGTTCGTCCACCACCTCTTCGCAGCGGGCGTCGGGGCGATCCACCTTGTTGATCACCAGCAGCACGGGCAATTGCAGGCCCAGGGCCTTCTGCAGCACGAACCGGGTCTGGGGCATGGGGCCCTCAAAGCTGTCCACCAGCAGCAGCACGCCATCCACCATCTTCAGCACGCGCTCCACCTCGCCGCCGAAATCGGCGTGGCCGGGGGTATCCACGATGTTGATCTTGGAATTGCCGTAATGCACGGCGGTATTCTTGGCCAGAATGGTGATGCCGCGCTCACGCTCCAGATCGTTGGAGTCCATCACGCGCTCGGCCACCTGCTGATTCTGCCGGAAAACGCCGCCCTGCCGGAGCATCTGATCCACCAGCGTGGTCTTGCCGTGGTCAACGTGGGCGATGATAGCGATGTTGCGAATATCGTTGCGAACCATAGATAAATCTCCCTCTTTCAGTGGGCGTATACGCCAACGATTATTATATATCGGAAAAGGGAAATTTGTCAACGGCAGCCGGGCGAAAATATGCGAAAAGTGCATGCCGGAAAATTCCCGGGCAGACAGGGGGAAGGGGCGGGGGGATCCGGGGGATGGCGCGCATCTGGGCGTGATCATATGGATCCTATTGCCCCGGGGCAGGGGCGGGACATCCGGGATGGCGCGCGGCAGAGGAGAGGAAATCTGCTCCGCCAGTATGTTCCGTTTTCCCACGCGCCAAAGGACACAGCCCATGACACACCGCCTTTGCCCATCAAGGGATGCACTTCCCCGCCTGGCGCGTCCTGCGCCCCTGGCTGGTTCAATGCGGGAAAATCGCCGCCGCTTTTCCCGATTCTTCCAGAATTTACAGTTGTAACGCGCCGCTGATCTTGACATTTCGGCGGCGCGGACGTATAATTATTAAGAAATTATTACGAAATAATTTCAAAAGTTGAAAGCACCGGTGTGGCCCGGGCCGCGCCATTGCTGCGGGAGACACGCAGGGGAGGGAAAATGCCGGTTATGCTGCGGCTGAAATTATCGAGTGGAGAAATGGGACGGCTGGAATTGGATGCGGAGAACAAAACGGCCCGGATAAACGGCCAGCCCTGCCATCTGACGCCCCAGGAATTTGCGCTGCTGGAGCGGCTGATTGAGGAAAGAAACAGCACCGTGAGCCGGACGGCGCTGCTGCAGAGCGCCTGGGGCTATGCCAGCCCCGGGGATACCCGCACGGTGGATGTGCATATCCAGCGGCTTCGCAAAAAGCTGGGGGTCGGCTGCATCGAAACGGTGTTCCGGGAGGGCTATCGCCTGCAATGCACGGAGGAATAACGGGGGATACGGGGAAAATATTGCGGGAGGATGCTTTTGCGTCAAAAGCACCCTCCCGCACCCTCCCGAAAACCGGCTCTGGATGTTTCAAGGAGGACTAAACCCAAGTTGAATGCCAGTGGAGCAAAAGGAAAATTGTAGTAGAAGATAAAACAGCAATGCTGCGTCAAATGCGGAAGCATTGCTGTTGCTTTTTCTATTGCTGTTTCTTTTTGCCACGCTGGCATTCAGTCTGGTTCTATCTCTTCATGAACCATCCGGATTTGGTTTTCAGGAGGGGGCGCGGGGTACCTTTGGCTCAAAAGTCCTTTCCCGCAGTATTTTCCAGTCCTTTTTCCGTTCCCCTCTCAGTCATCGGCAGTGCGTATCCCCCGAAAAAAAGAGACTCTGCCCCATGCGTATGGAGCAGAGCCTCTTGCAGGTTCGATTACTTGCGCTGCATCGCGGCGAAGCACTCGCTGCAGTAGACGGGACGATCTTCCTTAGGCTGGAAGGGCACCTTCGTCTGGGCGCCGCAATTGGCGCACACGGCGTCGTGCATTTCGCGCGGGCCGTTGTTGTTGTTCCGCGCAGCCTTATGGGCCTGACGGCACTCACGGCAGCGGGTGGGCTCATTCTGGAAGCCCTTTTCGGCGTAGAATTCCTGTTCACCGGCAGTGAATACGAATTCATTGCCACAGTCACGGCACACCAGCGTTTTGTCCTGATACATGATCTTTGTGACCCCCTGATTGATTTGTTGGTTAGCATCGGCTGACCTGGTCTTTGCCCCCACACTCGCCGGCCGGGATGTTGCTCTGCGCATTGGCGCCCTCACGCTATCCTCTCGCGCTTGATGCGCGGCCGGACTTACCTCTAGACCGCACCATGCTCACCGATACTTTGATCGGCTTACGTGGACCGCTTCGCCTGCGACTGGCATCGGCTTTCAACCACAGACCCGATTTTGCCAACCGCCGTAATTATAGACCTATTTCCCCGCAAACGCAAGCATAATTTTTCGATTTTCTTTCGTTTTTTGGAAAAAATGTAAAAAAGCCATGGCGTCCCGGTCAGCCCCTGGTCAGCAGCGCCTCATAGGCGGCCCGGCAGCCCTGCTGCGCGCTCTCCCGGGTGGATTTTCCCTGAAGCAGCGCCAGCGTCACCCCCGCGCAGAGGGCGTCGCCCGCCCCCGTCAGGGGCACATGGGGCAGGGGGATGGCCCGGGCGATGCCCGATTCCTCCGCCCCGGCGAAAAAGACGCCCTCCCCGCCCATGGAAACAAAGACATGCCTGACCCCGGCCCTGTTTAACGCCCGGGCGGCCCGTTCGGGCTCCTGTTCGCCGGTAAGGGCCCGGGCTTCCATCAGGTTGGGCTTGATGGCGGTCAGATAGGGCAGGATGGTCAGAATCCGGGGAGCCTTGGCGCAGCTGACGGGATCAAGGAACAGGGGCACCCGGGCATGCCTGGCGATATAGGCCAGCGTCTCGCCCGGAAGATTGGCATCCAGCACGCAGCCATCCCCCTGATTTATGGCGTCCATGCGGCTTTCCATGGCCGCAGGGGTGATTTTTTCCATGGCGCGCATATCATTGATGGCCAGGGCCATATCCCCCTGCTCATCATGGATGCAGAGATAGCAGGGCGCGGGGCAATCGGTCTGCACCGAGGCGGAAAGCGCAAGCCCGGCATCCCGGCACATTTCGGCCAGCATCCGGGCCCGGCCGTCATTGCCCAGGGCGGTGATCAGGGATACCTCTGCCCCCTGCTCGGCAAGCCGCGCGGCGATATTGCGGCCAACGCCGCCGGGGCGCATTTCAATCACGCCGGGATTGGAATCCCGGGGCAGCATTTTTTCGGCGGGCGCGCCCAATATATCCAGATTCATGCCGCCGACAACGGTGATGCGCATGGGAAAAGCCTCCTTACGGGGTGGAAAATCATTCTTCCTCCATGCCTTCCAGCATGTCTGCGGCGTTCATCAGCGTCTGGATAGCTGCATCCATCCGGGCGATATCCTGCCGGATGCTTTCATCGCCGTTTTCCTCCAGGCATTCCTGGGCCTCATCCCGGATATCCTCCAGATCGGCCAACAGATCATCTACCCCCAGGGCGATTTCGCCCAGGGCCTTGCGATAGGCATACTGCAGCGCTTTCATGCCGTTTCTCTCCTTTAATTTGGTTGGATGTTTTTTCTCCTGCCGGGGCGGCGTCACAGGATCAGCATGCAATCCCCAAAGGAGAAGAAGCGATATTCCTTTTCCACGGCCTCCCGGTAGGCGCGCAGGGCCTCCTCCCGGCCCATCAGCGCCGAAACCAGCATCAGCAGCGTGCTTTCCGGCAGATGGAAATTGGTCAGCAGCACATCGGTGGCCTTGAGCTTTACCCCGGGGGTAATGAAAATATTGGTCATGCCCATGCCGGGATGCACGATGCCCGTTTCATCCGCTACTGTTTCCAGGGTGCGCACCGAGGTGGTGCCGATGCAGACGATTCTGCCGCCCTTTGCCCGGGCAGCGTTGATTTTCTGCGCCGCCTCCTCCGTCACTTCATAATATTCCGAATGCATCACATGCTCGGATACATCCTCGGCCTTGACGGGACGGAAGGTGCCAAGCCCCACATGCAAAAGCACCGGCACGATTTCAATGCCCATGCCGCGGATGCGCTCCATCACCGCCTCGGTAAAATGCAGCCCGGCGGTGGGGGCGGCGGCGCTGCCCTCCTGCCTGGCGTAAATGGTCTGGTACTGGGAGGGATCCTCCAGCTTTTCATGGATGTAGGGGGGCAGGGGCATTTCGCCCAGCCGATCCAGCAATTCTTCAAATACGCCCTCATAGAGAAAGCGCACCACCCGCCCGCCTGCATCGGTGGTATCGCCGATGCAGGCCCGGAGCAGCCTGCCGCCAAAGGAAACCATTGCCCCCTTCTTAAGACGCCGTCCCGGGCGAACCAGCGTTTCCCAGCGATCTTTGTCCACGCGCCGGAGCAAAAGAATCTCCACCGGCACATGGGTATCCTCCTTTTCGCCCAGCAGACGGGCGGGGATGACCTTGGTCTGATTGATGACCATCACATCGCCGGGACGCAGATAATCGGGAATATCCCGGAAAATCTTATCCTCATGCAGGCCGGTATCCCGGTGAATCACCATCATCCGCGCCGCATCCCGGGGCTCCATGGGGGTCTGGGCGATGAGGCGCTGGGGGAGATCATAAAAAAAATCGGATGTTTTCATGGCAGTATTCCCTTTCGCTTCAGTAATGATGGGCGGCGGGCGGATCAGACGGGCCGGGAATATTGATAGGCCTTCCGCGGTGTGCCGTCCTCCACATAGATCACGCCGCAGTACCGGAAGCCGTGCTTGGCCAGCACATGCTGCATGGGATAATTATTGCGATGGGTATCGATGCGGATTTCGTCTGCCCTTTCCAAGGCAAAGGCCAGGCAGCGGCTGAATACGCCCCGCTTGCTTCCATCCGATGCAATGCGGTGGATGGTGCCATAGGGCTTGTTATTGGGCCAGCCTCCGTTTTCGATGCAGGCATAGGTGGGATCATCGCCCAGAACGAAAGCAAATACGCCATGGAGCGTCCCTGCCTCCTCATAGACGAAAAGCGTGCCCTTTTGAATATCCTCTTCCAGCATGTCGCGCCAGGGATAGCCGCCGCTCCACTGGGTGGGATTGCCGTTTTCGGCCATAAAGCGCCGGGCAATGGCATAGATTTCTTCGATTCGGGGAAGATCGGATACCTGTGCGGGACGAATCATCTCTCTGCGCTCCTTCCATTAAAACAGCGTGGTCTGCTCGCCCTCCTCCCGGGCGGGGGCGGCGGGGGGCGTTTTGTCCAGATGCGCATAGGCAGCCGGGGTGGCAACCCGGCCCCGGGGGGTGCGCATGATAAAGCCCAACTGCATCAGATACGGCTCGTATACATCCTCGATGGTCACCGCATCCTCGCCGGTAACGGCGGCCAGGGTATCCAGCCCCACCGGGCCGCCGCCGAATTTATCCACCATGGCGGATAATACCGCCCGGTCTACGCGATCCAGACCCAGCGCGTCCACATCCTGCATATTCAGGCTGTCCCGGGCCACCTCGGCGGTGATGCGTCCATCGCCCCGCACCTGGGCATAATCCCTTACCCGCTTGAGCAGCCGATTGGCGATTCGCGGGGTGCCGCGGCTGCGGCGGGCAATTTCCAGAATGCCGCTTTCGTCATAGGGCATGCCCAGAATCCCGGCGGAGCGGGCCACGATCCGGGAAAGCTCCTCCGGGGTATACATTTCCAGGCGGAATACGATGCCAAACCGATCCCGCAGCGGCGCGGAAAGCCGCCCGGCCCGGGTGGTGGCGCCCACCAGCGTGAACTTTGGCAGATCCAGCCGCATGGAGCGGGCGGTGGGGCCCTTGCCGATCATAATATCCAGGGCGTAATCCTCCATGGCGGGGTAGAGTACCTCCTCCACCGCCCGGGAAAGCCGGTGAATTTCATCGATGAAGAGAATATCCCCGGCGTTGAGATTGGTAAGAATGGAGGCCAGATCCCCGGGCCGCTCAATGGCCGGGCCGCTGGTCACGCGGATATTCTGGCCCATCTCGGCGGCCACAATGCAGGCCAGGGTGGTTTTTCCCAGACCGGGAGGGCCGTAAAGCAGAATATGATCCAGCGCGTCATGCCGCTTTAGCGCCGCGCTGATATAAATACCCAGACTGTTTTTGATTTTCTCCTGGCCGATATATTCCCGCAAATGATGGGGGCGCAGGGAGACCTCCATTTCCTCATCCTCCTGCCGCAGCCCGGTCATTACCAGCCGATCATCCTGGGGCATAGAGCCACCTCCTTGGGATTGATTGGGGAGGGCCGTTTTTGCCGCGTCCCGCCCCGGGGTTCATGCCTGCGGGGATTAAAAGCCCGCCATGCTTCTCAGCGCCAGGCGAACCAGTTCGTTGGCCGAATCGCTCTGCCCCCGCACCTGGGAAATGGCCTTTGCCGCCTCGGCAGGGGTATAGCCCAGGGCCTGCAGGGCGGAGAGGGCCTCGGCGGCGGCGTCCTCCTGAAGGGGGGTAAAGCTGCCGACGGGGGCGGGCATGGCGTTCAGATCGCTCTCGTCCACCTTTTCCTTCAATTCCAGCGCCAGCCGCTGGGCCGTTTTTTTGCCTACGCCCGGGGCGCGGGAGAGGGCGGCAATATCCCCGGTGACGATGGCCAGCGTCAGATCCCTCAGGGGCATGGAGCCCAGAATGGAGAGGGCCACCTTGGTGCCGATGCCGCTGACGGAGAGCAGCCGGGTAAACATGCTCTTTTCTTCCTTGGTGGCAAAGCCGAATAATTCCATGGCGTCCTCGCGCACGGAAAAATAGGTATGCATTTTGATGCTTTCGCCCACCGGCGGCACCTCCTGCAGGGTGGTCATGCTGCAGGAAAGCAGATAGCCCACGCCCCCGGCATCGATTACGATTTCGTTCTGGCCCTTTTCGGCCACGATCCCCTTGATATAGGCATACATGGCGTGATCCTCCCGTTATTTCATCAGGAATTGCTCCTTCATTCTGCCGGAGGCCGCATGGGTCAGCGCGGCGGCGACGGCATCGGCCGCGTCATCCGGGCGAATGATTTTGGGCAGATTCAGCATCATTTTGACCATCTGCTGCACCTGCATTTTATCCGCCTTGCCATAGCCTGTTACCGCCTGCTTGATCTGCATGGGGGTGTATTCATACATGGGCCGGCCATATTCCGCGCAGGCGCAGAGCGCCACGCCCCGGGCCGCGCCCACATTCAGGGCGGTGGTGACATTCTTGGCAAAGAATAATTCCTCAAATACGATTTCTTCCGGCTGATAGGTGACAATCAGCGTCTTGACATCCAGAAAAATCTGCTGCAGCCGCTTGGGCATGGGCATATCCGGCGGCGTGATGATCGCCCCGCATTCCACCAGCTGATGCCGGCTGCCGTTTGCATCCAATACGCCCCAGCCCATGGTGGCAAGGCCCGGATCAATGCCTAAAATCCGCATAATGCGCCCCCTTTTGTATCCTTCCTATTATAGAACGGATGTGCGCTTTTGTCAAATCCGTCCGGGCGGCTTATCGCTGCAGCCAGGCGGGCGGGAAAAGCCCGGAAAGACGGCGAAGAGAGGGCAGGGAAAGCATTTCCTCCGGGGAAGAGACGGAAGCCCGCTCCTTCATCAGCGCGGAAAAGAGCGGGCCGTGCCCCTCCTGCACGGCATCCAGTAAAAGTCCCTTGAAAAATAAAAGCAGATCCTCTTCAATCCAGTATCGCTGCAGGGGCAGGGAGAGGGGCGTGGGCATCTGCCGCAGCCGCATATAGAGGGGCAGGCCGTCCCCTGCGTCATGCCAGAGATCAAAATAGGCAAAATCATAGCTGCCGCCGGGCAGTTGCTCTGCCCAGGGGCCAAAGGCATCGCAGCAGAGCAGGCGGATTTTATCCGCATGGGGAAACTGCGGCAGCAGATATTCCCGGAACAGGGCGAGGACATCACGATCCCGCTCGATGACGGTAACCGAAAGCACCTCCTCCTTTTCCGCAGCCATCAGCGCAAAATAGCCCAGCCCCAGCCCGAAAACCAGGATGTTTCCCCGGGCCAGGGAAAGATCCTGGCGCATGGTTTCAATTTCGTTGGGGGTAATGGTCATCCATTCCCGGCCGTTTTCCAGCACGGCGGGATAGGAAAATTCCTGATCGAAATAGCCCAGGGGCTGGATTTCCCTGCCATCGGGGAGCAGACGCAGATTCCCGCAGGGGAAAACCTCATAGGGCGCATAGCGAAGGCGGGTAAGCCGCCATTTCCCCCGACTGGCCTCGGGAAAGCGGATCTGGGCATAATAGAAATTCTGCCGATAGCGCGCCGCATCCAGGGGCTGAAGGGCGGGGGAAAGATATTTTTCCGCCAGCAGCCGATGCCGGGGCTGGCGATCGCTCTCCAGGCCGCAGGCTGCGGCCAGCAGCACGGGATAGGCCTCTTCCACGGGCTGGGAAAGCGCCTTGGCAAAATCCGCGATTTCTGCCGGGGAAAAGGGGCGGGGATGATACAAAAGCCGGGAATAAAGCTCCATGGCGGATAGATTCATTTCCGCCTTACGGATAAGGGGAAGCCATTCCGCTTCGGGCTGATAGGCCGCCAAGGCTGATCCCTCCTTCTGCCGCAGGCGCGGCGCCGACTGATACCATTGATAGCATGGCCGCCCGCATCTGTCAAGCCCGGACAGGCATTTTTCTGCCGATTCTGTATTTTCTCTGTTTTCCCTTGACCGGCAGGAGGGATGCGTTTACAATGATGAGGTATCCTTTGCATGAGGGAGGAAGAAACCATGATCATTCGTCCCGCCAGGGTTTCCGATGCACCGGCGCTGCTGGCCATTTATGCCCCCTATGTGGAAGCTACCGCCATTTCCTTTGAATATGAGGTGCCCTCGACGGAGGAATTTGCCCGGCGGATTGAAGAAACGCTGAAAAAATATCCCTATCTGGTGGCGGAGGAGGAGGGGCGCCTTCTGGGCTATACCTATGCCGCGCCCTTTAAGGAGCGCGCCGCCTATCAATGGGCGGTGGAAACCACCATTTATCTGGATCAGGGGGAGAAGCGAAAGGGCATCGGCCGGCAATTGTATGCCGCGCTGGAGGCCGAACTGCGGAAAATGAATGTTCTCAGCGCCTGCGCCTGCATCGCCTATGTCGAAAGGGAGGATGCCTATCTGACCCATGCCAGCATGCGCTTCCATGCCAAAATGGGGTATGATCTGGTGGCGCATTTCCATCGCTGCGGCTATAAATTTGATCGCTGGTATGATATGATCTGGATGGAAAAACGGCTGGATAAACACGCGGAAAAGCCCCAGCCTTTCCTTCCTAACAGCGAAACCAGGCAGCTGTAGGGGGACGGGGGACGGGGGAAGAAACGGGATTTTTTGCGGGAGGGTGCTTTTGACGCAAAAGCATCCTCCCGCAAATATTTCCCCGTTCCCCATGGGTTTGCTTATTCCTTCGCAGGGGTCAGGTTCAATTCCTTCAGCAGGCCCTGCGCCAGTGCGAGGCCGGGCACATTAATCTTCTGCTGATCCCGGTGCTGGGTCTGGGTCAGCCGGGCTGCCCAGTAGTCCAGGGGATGCAGGGGAATTTCCTCTGCCCAGGCGGCTAATTGGGCCTTGCTGCGTTCAAGGAACGCCAGGCATTCCGCAAGAAAGGCCTGGGCCTGTTCTTTGCCGCTGATTTCAAAATCATAGGGATCAAAGGCATGGCCCGCCAGAATGAAATCGGGGGCGAGGCGCTGGATTTTTTCCACGCTTTGCCGATAGGCGGCCAGATCCTGAACCAGGGCCAGGGCGCATCCGGCGGTGCCCCGGGCCTGGAAGGAATCGCCGGTGATCAGGATATTTTCCTTTTCCAGCAGATAGCATGCCGCCCCGTCGCAATGGCCGGGCGTATGAATAAGGCGAATGCCGCCGGGCAGGCAATCCCCGTCATGGAGAAGCAGATCGGGGGCAACGCCGCATTGGGGCAGCGCCTGAATTTCCATAGCGGCGATGGAGCCGCGGAATAATTCCCGGATGCGCTGATGCCCGCCCGCATGATCCCCATGATTATGGGTGCAGAGCAAAAGGCCGATATCCTCCAGGCCCATTCCTTCCTTTTTCAGGGCGGGCAGCAGATGGCTATCGATATACGCGCCGCTTTCGCCGCTGTCAATCAGCAGGGTTTCTTCTTTGGTTTTGCCCTTGATCAGGGCGACCGTGACATAATAGCCGCCGCCCCAGAAGGGCATGCGGAGATAGAAAAGGCGATCATTAATCCGGATGAATGCAGACATGCTGCTTCCTCCTGTCTGGCTGAGCCAATATTTGCGGGAAGAAAAAAGCGCCGATTTTTATCGGCGCTTAAGAGGCATTTACGCTTCCTTGGCGATTTCCACCAGCTGAGCAAACGCAGCGGCGTCATTCACAGCCAGGTCAGCCAGCATCTTGCGGTTCACTTCGATATTCTTCTTCTTCAGACCATTGATGAAGGCAGAATAGCTCATGCCGTTCATGCGGGCAGCAGCGTTGATACGGGTGATCCACAGGCGGCGGAAATCCCGCTTGCGCAGCTTGCGGCCAGTATAGGCATAGCGCAGGGAGCGGCGCACCTGTTCGCTGGCGGTGCGGTACTGCTTGGATTTGGAACCCCAGTAGCCTTTCGCCAGCTTAAACACCTTGCGGCGTTTCTTATGGGCATTGACAGCCCTCTTAATACGTGCCATGTTTTTGTCCTCCTTCAGCCGGCGATGGGCTTATTTGTAGGGAATCAGCGAACGGATGGTAGCGGCCTCAGCCTTATTCTGCAGGGTGCCGCCCGCACGCAGATGACGGATGCGCTTGGTGGTCTTTTTGTTGAGAATATGGTTCACATTCATCTTCTTGTGCTTGACCTTGCCCGTCTTGGTCAGGGAAAAGCGCTTCGC
>CAZJUJ010000058.1:0-18050 GCA_964549135.1 uncultured Oscillospiraceae bacterium
GTTTTCGGGAGGGTGCGGGAGGGGACTTTTGACTCAAAAGTCTCCTCCCGCAATTATCGTCCCGTTCCCCCATCCTCCCGTGGGAGGAGCAGGATCTGGCCCAGCACCAGCGTTTCGGGGCGGGGCAGATCGTTAACAGCCAGCAATTGATCGCGGGAGAGGCCGAAGCGGCGGGCGATACGGATCAGGCTATCGCCCTTCTGCACGATATACGCGCCATAGCCAGCCCGGGCCGCAGTACCCGCCACGCGGATCAGCTGCCCGGGATAGATGCGCGCATCCTTGGATAGCTGATTGCCGGCGGCCAGCGCCTCGGCTGAAAGCGCAAATTCCGCAGCCAGGAAGGCGATGGTATCCCCGTGCTGGGCGGCCACGCATCCCTCCAGCAGGCTTTCGGCTGGAACGGGCGCGCTGCCGCAGCTGCGCGCAGGAATGCGCAGAATCTGCCCCCTGATCACCCGCCCCGCCGCCGGGAACACATTCATGGCCTCCAGCTCGGATAGCGATACCCCGAAATGCGCGGCGATGTAGGCGGCATCCGTTCCATTGGGCGCGGCAAAAAGCCCGGTGCATGCGCCGTCCGCCGCCCCGCCGGGCAATTTCAGCATGCCGCCCGGGCGCAGCCTGCCCGCCAGCCAGCCATTCATTTTGCCGATTTCTTCTGCACTTATGCCATACTTTGCGGCTATGCTTTCCATCGTATCCCCCGGCTGCACCGCATAATAGCATTCCGCCCCGGCAGAAACGGAAAACGCCAGCCAGAAGCCCAGCAGGATCCCCAACACCCTCTTCAATGGAAAATTCCTCCCTTTCATGCGAATTGCTCTACTTTATGCGGCAAAATCGCATGCCGTGCCAGTCCACGGGCATAATAGACGGGAGGTGAAAAACAGCCATGCTGACCGTCTTTATCCGCACTATCCTTCTCTATGGCGTTTCGGTGCTGGCCGTCCGGCTCATGGGCAAGCGCCAGGTCGGGCAGTTGCAGCCCTACGAATTTGTGCTGGCGCTGATGATTGCCGAATTGGCCGCCGCACCCATGGAGGATATCGGCACGCCCCTGCTTTACGGCATCGTGCCCATTCTGGGCATGATGATCCTGCATGGGCTGGCCGCGCTGCTCAGCGCCAAATTCACCCCCGTGCGTCTGCTTCTGTCCGGCGGGCCCAGCGTGATCATCCGCCGGGGCGCCATTCAGTATCAGGAAATGCAGCGGCTCTGCTATACCACTTCTGATCTTCTGGAGGAATTAAGGGCCCAGGGCTATCTGAATATCGCCGATGTCTATACCGCCATTCTGGAAACCAATGGCAAGCTCAGCGTATTCCCCCGGGGCCAGAAGCGCCCCGCCACCCCGGAGGATCTGCGCCTCGCCCCGGCAGATGAGGGCATCCCCGTGACGCTGGTACTGGATGGAAAAATCCAGGGCGAGCATCTGAAGAAATGCGGGCTCCAGGAAGGCTGGCTGAAAAAGCAGCTGCTGAAGGCGGGCATCAGCGATGCCAGGGCCCTGCTGCTGGCCAGCCTGGATAGCCAGGGCCGGCTCTTTATTCAGGAAAAAAGCGAGGGCCGCCCGCCCCGGCAATGGCAGGCCCTGGATGCAAAGGCGGTGAAATGGTAATATGCGCTCCATCGCCGTTACGGTGCTTCTTTCCTGTGCGCTGGCCCTGGGCCTGGGGATTTTCTGCAGCCTGTATACCCGAAATCTGAATGCGCATTATCATCAGGAGATCGAGGGCGTCATCCTTTCCATCCAGGAAAAGGATTGGGAAGCGGCGCTTAGAAAAAACAAAGCGCTGGAAGCGGACTGGGAAGCGCAGGCCCGGGTGCTTTCCCTGCTTTCGGATCATGCGCTGATTGATTCCGTCAGCCTTGGCCTGACCCAGCTGCGGGTTTCCCTGGAGGAAAGAGAGGCATACCATGCCCTTCTGTATGCCGCAGAGCTTCAGGAGGCGCTGAACCTGATTGATTCCCGGGATGCTTTTGTGTTGAAAAATATTCTGTAAAATGCTATAATGATCATGATTCATTCACAGGAGATGCATGCCCATGAAACTGGAAAAGGAAAACATCTGGAATGTCCCCAATGCGCTGACGATGCTGCGCATGGCGCTGATTCCCGTTTACTGGATCATTTTTTCCCAGGGAAAGCTGTATATCGCCCTGGCTGTTTTTATTCTGGCCAGCCTCACCGATCTATTGGATGGCTATATCGCCCGAAAGCATCATCTGATCACCAGCTTCGGCAAGCTGATGGATCCCCTGGCTGATAAGCTGATGGTCGTCAGCGTAATGCTCAGCCTGGCCCTCAAGGACATCGTGCCCTGGCCCGCGCTGATCATCCTCTTTGCCAAGGAAGCACTGATGGTGGTTGGCGGCGCGCTGCTGCTGGATAAGGGCGTGGTGGTCTATTCCAAGCATATCGGGAAAATCGCCCAGACGCTGGTGGTTTCTTCCCTGATTCTCAGCTTCTTTCATGATTTCTTCACCCGGATTCATTTTCCCCTGCATCTGATTCTCATCTGGTGCGCCGTGGCGCTGACCCTCTGCGCCCTGGTGTTCTACGCCAATGATTCCCTGAAATCCTATCGCAGCGCCAGGAATAACCAGCAGAAATAAAGAAATAAAGAATCGCCGCCGGGAAGCGCAAACTCCCCGGCGGTGTTTTTCTATTCCTTTTTATTTTTCGGTATCGATATTTTCGGGATCCAGGAAAGCATAGACCGTGCCCGGCTGTGCCCCATCCTTATGGAAGGAGAGCAATTCGGATACCGTCACCAGCTGATACCCCTTTTCCACCAATTCCGGCACTGCCCGCTCAATCGCGCTGGCGGTGGAGGAATACAGATCATGGCAGAGGATAATCGTCCCGTTTTTCGCGCCCTTCATGATGGCGCTGTAGGTCTTGCTGCTGCTGCGGGTTTCCCAATCCAGGGTATCCACCTGCCAATGGGCAATCACCAGATTCAATTCCTTGCAAAGATTGCGGATCGATTTATTGGTGGAGCCATAGGGCGGGCGCAGCACCCGGATTTCATAGCCCCCCGTCAGCTCCCGGACGGCATCGCTGGTGCGCGTCAATTGGGAGCGGACGCTGCTCGTGGAAATTTCCGTCAGCCGCTTGTGGCTCCAGGTATGGGAGGCAATCTCATTGCCCTCCGCAATGGCGCGCTTGATAATATCCCCATAGGTTTCCACCCGATTGCCCACAATGCAGAAGGTGGCCCGGCCATTATACTGGGCCAGCACATCCAGAATGCGGGTGGTTTCCTCGCTGGGGCCATCGTCAAAGGTCAGGGCGATCATGGGCTTGCTGGGATCGATCACCCGGATATACTGGCTGATTTTTTCCGATTCCAGCGCCATGCTCTCCGCTGCCTGGGTATAGGGCAGATGCAATTTCCTGGTGCCCAGCGCGGCGGGCAGGAAAAGCCCGGCGGGCAGATAGACATCCACGCCCTCCCCGGTCAGCGCCGCCTGGGCAAGCCAGCCCGCATCCGGCTTTCCGGTATAGCCATCCGTGGCCTGGCGCATCAGCGCCGTCGCCTGGCTTTCCAGGCTGAAAAGCGGGCGGGCAGTATCGGCAAAGAGCTGGCTTCCGGTATAGAGGCCGCCCGTTTCGCCATCCAGATTCAGGCACATAATCCGCTGCACCGTCATCTTCTCCACCGTGTATTCCGCCAGCAGCACCACGCTGCCATACCGCGCATCCAATTTTTCCGCCCGATAGACCACCTCCAGGCTGCCCGCCTTGCCCGCATGATTCCGGGCGCAGTCCGCTTCAAAGAGGGCAATGCTCTCCTGCACCCAGGCATTCAGCCGGGCGTCCGCCAGGGGCATATCCAGATCGGGATACGAAATGCTGTAGGTAAAATCGCCCTCGCTGCGGCTCAGGGTCATGGGGCTGCCCAATTCCCGGGGCGCATCCGCAAAATCCGCCGCGGACAGGGCCCCGGAATCATCGGCGGAAAGGCCCAGGGCATATTCCCCGTCCATGCGGGTGATCTTCTCCTTTTCGATATAGGCGAAGTATTTCCCCGTGCGCACGCGATACCACGCGCCGCTTTCCGCCACCAGTTCAAAGGCCACGCCGCTCATCATTTTTTCGATAATCGGCTCGTTTTCCCCTGGCCCCTCCCGAAGATTGATGATCGTGCCGTCATCGGCCGTTTTGCCCCAGCCCAGATGGGGATAATTGGCCGCAATCGTCAAATATTGGGCCATCATATAGCCGGTCTTATTGCCCTTCTGCACCTTGCACCAGGTGCCGTCATTTTCCAGAATCTCCACCTCGGTTCCGGCTTTATAGGTCTGGATCACCTTGCCGGATGGAGAGGGCTCCCTGCGCATATGCAGGCTGCCGCCGGTTACCGTGCCGGTATAGGCCACTTCCTCTTTGGCCCCAGCCGTCTGCACGGCGGCCAGCAGCAGCACCGCCGCCGCCAGCAGCGCCATCCATTTTTTCATCCGTGTTCCCCCTTTAAGGAATGCTGCCTGAAAACATGATGCCTGTGAGCATGCTGTCTGTGGCCATGGTGCCCGTGGACAAGCCGCCTGAATTCATGCTGCCTGTATGCGTGCCGCCTATAGACATGCCACCCAAGCGCATGCTGCCTAAAAATGAGCTGCCTTGTAGGCACGCTACCAGTAGACATGTCCCCTGAATTCATGCTGCCCAAAGGCGTGCTCCTAAAGGTGTGTGCTGCCTGTACGCGTGCTGCCCGATGACATGCAACTCAAAGTCATACTTCCTGTGAGCATGCTGCCCGTGATATGCCTGTAGACATGCCACCAGTAGACACGCCACCTGAATTCATGCCGCCTGTATGCGTGCTACCCGATGACATGCAACTCAAAGCCATACTTCCTGTGAGCATGCTACCCAAGCGCATGCTGCCTAAAAATGAGCTGCCTGTGAGCGTACTACCTGTGGACATGCTGCCCAAAGGCGTGCCACCTGTTCAGTATACAATGTCCCGCCGCTATCCTGCAAGCATTTTTCAACATTTTACATGATTTTTCTCCTTTTTTCCGCTCACATCCCCCTCGGCACGCCGCAAATCCTCCCGTCCCTCCCCAAACCACCAACGTAAATGAACCCTTTTCTCCATCCGCCTACGCGAAGGAATCTCCTTCTCCAATCACCTATGCGGACGCCCCTTCCCCGCTCACCAACGCGAATAAAGCATCCTCCTCACTTACCAACGTGAACAAACCCCACTTTCCTTCCGCCCACTCAGGCAATCCCACTTTCCCAATCACTCACGCGAACGAGCGTCCTTCTCCATCCATCTACGCGAACAAACCGACTTTCCCATTCGCCCACGCGAACAATCCCCCTTCCCCAACCACCCACGCAAATAAAGCATCCTCCTTACCTGCCAATGTGAACAACCCCCATTCCCATTCCCACATTCTCCGCCCGCCCACGCGAGCGCCTCCGCTTCCCCATTCACCCGCACGAATGAACCCCATTTTCCACCCACGCAGATGAACCCTCTTTCCAATCCATCTACGCAAGCGAGCCTCCTTTCCCTTCCGCCTTCACGAACAAACATCACCGCAATCCGCCACCCGTTCCATACCGCCCGCCTACAGCCGCGCCAACACTGCCCGCTCAATCTGTCTACCGCCCCGCGCCACCCGCTCAATCCGTCACGCAACCCAGTCCGTCACCCTTTCCACACCACCTGCTACACGCTGCCCACCTACATACGCGTCCCTACTCTGCGCGTCCAAATCCACCATTCAACCCAGTCCGTCACCTCTTCCACGCCACTCACTACTCGCTGCCCACCTACAGCCGCCCCCCACTCTCCTCGTCCAAATCCACCATTCAACCCAATCCGTCACCCATTCCACGCCACTCACCACTCACTGTCCCCATACAGCCGCGCCCCTATTCTGCTCGTCCAAATCCACCATTCAACCCAATTCGTCACCCATTCCGTGCTGCCCCACGCCGCCGCCCTACAGCCGCGTACCACTCCGCTCGTCCAAATCTGTCACGCACCCAGTTCGTCAGCCTTTCCAAGCCACACATCACTCACCAACCGCCTATAGCCGCGCAACACTCCGCTCGTCCAAATCTGCCACGCAACCCAGTTCGTCAGCCTTTCCAAGCCACACATCACTCACCAACCGCCTATAGCCGCGCAACACTCCGCTCGTCCAGATACACCACGCAACACATTCCGTCACTCATTCCTCGCCACACACTACTCGCTACCCGCCTACAGCCACACCCACACTCTCCTCGTCCAAATCCACCATTCAACCCAATCCGTCACCCTTTCCACACATCCACCACTCGCCAACCTACTACAACTGCGCACCACTCCGCTCGTCCAAATCTGCCACGCACCCAGTTCGTCAGCCTTTCCAAGCCACACACCACTCGCCAACCCCTATAGCCGCACTCTCTTCACTCTACGCGTCCAAATCTACCACGCAGCCCAATCCGTCACCCAATCCAAACCGCACACCCCCACATCAACCACCTACACGCCCGTCCTGCACTTTCAGCTCATATCCGTCACTCATCTCAGTTCGTCACCTTTTCCACACATCCACCCCTCTCCGTCCCCCTACAACCGCGCACCGCTCCGCTCGTCCACATACACCACGCAACCCAATCCGTCCCCTGGCACAAATCGTTATTCAACTCACGCTGCCCCCCTACAGCCGCGCCCCTATTCTGCTCGTCCAAATTCACACAAACCACACGCCACACGCTCAAATCCGTCATCTGACGAAAACAAGCACCGAACCCCATACGCAAAATCTCCGTTTGGCACGAGCAATCGCCGCCCTGCCCTTTCTTCCTGCCTTGGACAAATTTCCCTCACTCGCGCAGCACGCGTCCAATCACCGTCCCGGCACTTAATTGTCCCCACCGCACGCAAAAATTCACTATTTGGCGCAGCCAACTGCCGTCCTTCCCTCCTACCACGCCCGAAGCCGCGAACAGCCACGCACAAGCATCGAAGCGATGTGTCCACCTAAACGCCCGTTTCTACACGAACAGGTTCTCCCATCCGCACGCCCAATTCCCAGTTTTCTCGAACAAGCCACCGGCGATTCCCTTCTCGGCTCCAGATCGCGCGCCGTGCCCTTTCAGGCACAGAAAAAGGCCCCCGCTGCTTTTCAGGCAGCGGCGGGCCGATAGGCGCAACAAGCGCTATGAAATTCGTGTGGCGGCAAAATCAGAGCAGCTTGCCCGCGGCGCGATCCACCAGGATGGTCACATGGGGATGCGTGCGCAGGATGGAGGCGGGCACGCGGGGGGTCACGGGGCCGGTGACGGTTTTGAGAATGGCCTCAGCCTTATCCTCGCCCATGGCCACCAGCACAACTTCCTTGGCAGCCATGATGCCGCCGATGCCCAGGCTGATGGCGCGCCGGGGCACATCCTTTTCGCTGTCGAAGAAGCGGCGGTTGGCCTGGATGGTGCTTTCGGTCAGCTCCACGATCTGGTTGCCATAGGTGAAGGAATCGGCGGGCTCATTGAAGCCGATGTGGCCATTGCGGCCGATGCCCAGCAGCTGCATATCGATGCCGCCCGCGGCCTGAATGGCGGCGTCATAGCGGGCGCATTCTGCAGCCAGATCGGCGGCATTGCCATCGGGCACGAAATGGGCCTTCATGTTGATGTGATCAAACAGCTCCTGCTGCATGAAGGTATGATAGCTGCACGCGTGATTCTGGGGCAGGGCGCAATATTCATCCAGATTATAGCTGACGCAGCGGGAGAAATCCAGCGCACCGAGGCGATGGAGGGCGATCAATTCCTGATAGCAGCCGATGGGCGAAGAACCGGTGGCCAGGCCCAGCACGCTATCGGGCTTGCGAATGACCTGGGATGCAAAAAGGACAGCCGCAGCCTTGCCGACCTGCTGCGCATTTTCCAACACATGTACCTGCATAATTTCAGCCTCCTGTGCATTCTTTTGCTTTATTATATCACTGCCGCTGCAATTATGCAATCATTTTTGCGCTTTTTTGCTTTTTTAGGATTCATCTGCCCGCAGCTGGATCGATCCCAGCATCTTGGACGTGCAAGCTGGGGAACGCGCCTTAGGATGGTTTGATTATATGAAAAAGTGCGAGCGGTTGCTTGCGATCTGGGATGATTTTGTCATATGAGAATCGTTGGCGGTTGCTCGCTCTTTTGATGCTTTGGTACACGAAAAAGGTGCGGGCAGGGTTTGGTTGGGTGGGATGATTTGGGTGTATGAAAGAGGTGCGGCGGGGGGATTTGGGGAGGTTGCGTGGGTATATGAAGGAGGTGTGGGCGGGGGTGCGAAGCTGCTTGTAGAATGGGTTGGGGCGCGAAGCTGCTTGTAGGAAGGGCGAGGGGCGATTTTGAATGATTTGACGACATGAGAATTTGATTACACGAAAAAAAGAGCGGGCGAATGCCCGCTCTCAGGAGTGATTGAATTACTGGATGATGGACTTCATGGCTTCGATCTGAGCATCGTCAGCAGAGAAACCGGTGACGCCAGCGCCAATCGCATTGTAATCAGCGGTCAGCAGCACGGAGATGATCACGTTGGTATCTTCGCCGATAGCGATGGGAGTACCGAAAGCGCATTCCTGAGCCTTGCCAGCGGCCAGAGCAGCCAGGTCAGAGTAGATCAGCAGGGATTCCGCAGTGACCTTGATCTGGGAGGCAGCGGTGTCATAATTGACGGTCAGGGTGCCATTGGCGATAACGACGGTGACGGTACCGACCACATACTGGTTGGAAGCAACCAGGGGATAGGTGAAGGTGCCTTCAACGGTCAGATCGATGGGGGTGACACGATACCAGTCACTGCCGCCGATCAGTTCGCGGGTGGTGGGGCCGTAGGAGGTGAGGGTGTTGGAGTAGCGCATCACGGTGTAGGGAACAACCTTGCGATCCACTTCTTCGTCGCAGACTTCGCAGATCTTCTTGGCCAGACCATCAGCTTCGGGGGTGGGCTCAACAACGACCTTCCAGGAAGCCTTGTGGCCGGGAGCCTTGATGATGACATTCAGTTCTTCGTAATCGCATTTTTCGCAGCCGATATCCTGAATACCATCCAGGGTGCAGGTGGCTTCGTTCTTCACATCATAGGTGTAGGTGTGGCCGGTAGCAGGAACAACAACGGTTTCGCCGTTCATACCGCAGCGAGCGCAAACGAGCATTTCTTTGCCGTCCTTGGTGCAGGTGGGCTTCACTTCCTGTTCGGGATTGGTATCGGACCAGTCATGACCGAGAGCGGGGATGGGACGAAGATCAAGCCGGGCACCGCAGTTGACGCAGCAGAGTTCTTCCTGACCATCCAAGACACAGGTAGCAGCTTCAACCACTTCCCATTTATCAAAAGGAACATGATCAACCTTGGCGACCTTCTCGGTATCTTCCTTGTCGCAAACAGAGCATTTCCAAACCTTCTCGCCTTCCTTGGCGCAGGTAGGTTCATTGTTCTTGTACAGGATAGAGAAATCATGGGCGAACTTTACAACATTCTGCTTGTCGTCGGCGCCGCAGTTCTTGCAGGCATAGAGATCATAACCATCGGTTTCGGTGTTGCAGTCGGGCTCCACGGTTTCTTTGTATTCCCAGTCATGGCCGGTAGCAGCGATGGGATCGATTTCGATCTTGGTGCAGCCTTCGTTCTCGCACTGGTAGGCGGTGCCGCCATCCACGGTGCAGGTGGGATCGCTATAGCCAGCAACCTTCTTGCCGGTGAACTTATGGCCAAGAGCGGGGATTTCTTCAGTCCAGCTCTCAGTGCAGGAGCCATTGGCGCACTGCCAGACATTGAAGCCCTTGGCTTCGCAAGTGGCATCCTTATGACCGACGCAGTTGGTGAGCTTATGACCCTGCGCTTCAACTACACGATTTTCGGTATAGGTGCAGCCGGTGTGCTTGCACTTCCAGACAACGATGCCGTCCTCTTCGCAGGTAACGGACTTCTGGGTGGAAGCGGCATACATTTCGTGACCAGTAGCCTTGAGGGGCAGCTGATACTCATCCTTGCAGTCGGGGCAGGTCATGACATTGTAGCCATCCTCGGTGCAGGTGGGCATAACGGTCTTGGTGTTGGTATAGGTGCCATGGCCCTTGGCAGGGATAGTAACGGTGGACTGATTGCCAAGGCAAGCGGGGCACCGATAGTAATCCGTGCCAGCCGCGGTGCAGGTGGGCATATCAGTCTTGTAGTTGACAGACGGAGCATGCTTGCCGGTAGCGGGAATAACTTCCTTCTGAATCTTGTTATTGCCGTAGGGGCAATCCTTGTCAGTGCAGTTCTGACGGGTGATGGAGCCGTTGCCACCGCAGGTAGCGGGAACCACGATATCCTCAGCAGGGTTACAGACATGCTTAGGTTCGGTTTCGCTGGCCAGTGCGCTCATGCAGGTACACACGAGAAGCACAGACAGCAGAGCCACGAGAACGAGTTTCCACTGTTTCATTTTGTCTTCCTCCGTTTTTGTCATTTATATCGACGCATGAGCGCGTTGATATCTGATGACAGAGTAATGAATGTTAGAACAGCAATCGCCTCCTGGCCCGTTTCGCCTCATGCCACCCATGAAGGCATCATATGTGGCGGCAGGCGCTGTTCCATGCAGTTATTATAGCATTGTGAAATCGTCCTGTCAACGATAAAATTAACAAATTTTTGTCGGGCGCTTAAATTTTACTTTGGCAAATAGAGAACATGATCCCGATATTGCCAAATTATGCATTACCAGAAAGATGCATAAAAATTTTTCTGTATTTTTTCTGTCAGCGCAGGAAAATGCTTCCGTCCGGGGGCAAAAGAAAAGCGCCCCCGGGGCGCAGGGCGCGCCCAGGGAGCGGGGAGAAAGGACGGACGGCATTACATATTCAGGTTATCAATCACCCGGAGGACAACCTCCAGATCGATATATTCGCCATCGCCGATCTGGGAAAGATCGAGGCTATTCTGCCCGGCGAACTGGGCCAGGCCCTCGGCGCGGAAGACCTTGAGCTTGAGGGTATCGCCCTCCTGGCAGGACTGCAGGCGGGTCTGCAGATCGGTCATGGTGGAAATCACCTGACCATCCACCTCCACGATGATATCCCCGGGGAGGATTGCGCCCTCTTCGGCGGGAGAGCCGCTTTCCACCTCATGGACGAAGACGCCCTGGGGCAATTTAGCGCTGACACCGGAAGCGATGGTAGCACCGGTGATGCCCAGGCGGGGCTTGCCATGGAGGGGGGAAGAAGCGCTGGCGCTCTGGGCCTGGGAAGCGGAGGATACGGGGTTTTCGCCGGTATAGGCGCGGAGAACCTCCTCCAGCAGGGGCTTAGCCACATTGATGGGGATGCACATGCCGATATTATCGATGGTGGTAGAGAAGAGGCCGGAGGAAGAATACTTCCGGGCGGGAATACCCTGAAGCTGGCCCAGGGTATTGAACATGCCGCCGCCGGAATTGCCGGAATTGATGGCGGCATCCACCTGGATCATGGTATTGGTGATCTGGGTCTGGCGGCCATAGCGATCATAGGTGGTATCGGTTACCTCCCGATCCAGGGCGGAAACCACGCCCACGGTCATGGTACGGGCAAATTCCTCACCCAAAGGATTGCCGATGACGATGGCCCATTCGCCCACCTGGAGCTGATCCGAATCGCCCAGGGGCACGGCGGGCAGATCCAATTCAGGAACCCAGAGGACGGCAATATCCAGATCGGCATCCGCGCCCACCACCTGGGCATCATATTCGGTTTCGGAATTGGCGATGGTGACGGTGACGCGGGAGGCATCCTCCACCACATGATAATTGGTCAGCACATGACCGTAATTGGAAACAACCACGCCAGAGCCGGTGCCGGAGAGGGATTCGCGCTGCTCGCTCCTGCGGCCATAGCCGTAGCCATAGCCATAGCCGTAGTAGGTGGTAACGGCGTAATTATTGACACCCACCACGCTGTTGCGCACCTGGCTGGCGACCTGGATAAAGGGACTGGTCACCTGCGAGGCATCGGTGGTGCTATGAATAATGGAAGAGATTTCATCCTCGGGGATGGAATCGGCGCCGGCGGAAAGCAGCGTAGTGCCCAGCATGAGCAGCGCCAGCACAAGCGCCAAGAGGCCAAGGGAACGGGAACGGATTTTCATGATGATTCCTCCTTTTAAGTGAAACAGGGGCAAGCCCGTGAATTATCTTCCCCTTTCAGGGTACGGGAAAATTGTAAACCACGAATTTTACAAAAGAATGAACAGCGCATGAATGAGATAAGAATAATTGCGGCAAAAATCCGCCTCATACGCCGGTGAGATCAAAGGCCGGAGTATAGGCCGCCTGGGCGGATTCCTTTTCCTGGGTATAGCCCGAAAGGCCCAATTCCTCATAGCAGGCAAGCACCCGGGCGTATTCCTGATCGGTGATCCGGCGATCCAGCCCCCTGATGGAACACCAGGGCACGGGCGTATACTGGCGCATCAGGGAAACGGGGGTATCGGGGAAATGATCCGCAATATAGCGCAGCACGCGGCAGGAATCCATGGTGCAGCCGGGCAGGATCAGGTGGCGGATCAGCGTGCCCCGGCGCAGCATGCCCGCTTCATCATAGACGGCGGGCCCCGTCTGGCGGCGCATTTCCGCAATCGCCTGGGCGGCGCGGTCAAAATAATCCGGCGCGCCTGCGCACAGGGCGGAAAGGCGGGACGAAAAATGCTTGAAATCGGGCAGATAGATATCCACCGCGCCCTCCAGCATTTTCAGCGTTTCCACCTTTTCATAGCCCCCGGAATTCCAGACGATGGGAATGCCCGGGCGATACAGGGAAAGCGCATCCAGAACGGCGGGGATAAAGGGCGTGGCGGTTACCAGATTGATATTATGCGCGCCCTGGCTCTCCAGCAGCCTGAAAATCTCTGCCAGACGGGAAACGGAAATATCCTTTCCCTCCCCCTGATGGCTGATGGGCGCATTCTGGCAATAGGCACAGCGAAGGGTGCAGCCCGAAAAAAACACCGTGCCGCTGCCCCGAACGCCCGAAATGCAGGGCTCCTCCCAGAAATGCAGCGCCGCCCGGGCCAGACGCGGCTGCTCCCCCATGCCGCAATAGCCCCGCCGCTCGGCCCGGTTCACCCCGCAATCCCGGGGACAAAGATGACAATCAGACGCCATAGCCGCCTCCCGCACAAAAATCGGTATTTATATAGAAGAAACTCATGCAAAACGCCGCGCATATCCCGCCCCGGTCTTATTTCCGGGTGCGCTCCCGGCGGCGGCGGGCGGGCTGATGCTTATCCATGGGCGCATCCCCGCGAATGGCAAAGAGCTGATCCCGCAGCTTGGCCGCCTTTTCAAAATCCAGCTGGGAGGCGGCGGTGAGCATCTGATCCTCCAGCTGGCGGATCCATTCATCCTTCTCGGTCTGCTCCATGGTATCGGGCAGATCCTCGGTCACCTTATCGGTGATTTCCAGCAGCGCCCGCACGGCGGTCTTTACCGATTCGGGGGTGATGCCGTTTTCCTGATTATACTGCTCCTGCAGGGCGCGGCGGCGATTGGTTTCCTGAATGGCGCTGAGCATGGAATCGGTCAGCCCATCGGCATACATGATCACCCGGCCCTCCGCATTGCGGGCAGCGCGGCCGATGGTCTGAATCAGGCTGGTTTCGGAGCGGAGGAAGCCCTCCTTATCCGCATCCAGAATGGCCACCAGCGATACCTCGGGCAGATCCAGCCCCTCTCTGAGCAGATTGATGCCCACCAGCACATCATATTCGCCCATGCGCAATTCCCGGATCAGCTTGGTTCTTTCCAGCGTATGAATATCCGAATGCAGATAGCGCACGCGGATGCCCATCTCATCCAGATAATCGGTAAGCTGCTCGGCCATCTTCTTGGTCAGCGTGGTCACCAGCACCCGCTCCTTCCGGGCGATGACCTGGTGAATTTCGGATACCAGATCATCCACCTGCCCGGTGGCGGGCCGCACGATGATCCGGGGATCCAATAGCCCCGTGGGGCGGATGATCTGCTCCACGATCTGATGGGCCTGCTCCCGCTCATAGGCGGAGGGCGTGGCGGAAACATAGATCACCTGGGGCACCCGCTGATAGAATTCATCATAAGTCAGGGGGCGGTTATCCAAAGCGGAGGGCAGACGGAAGCCATATTCCACCAGCGCGGTTTTTCTGGCCCTGTCCCCGGCATACATGGCCCGGATCTGGGGAAGGGTCACATGGCTTTCGTCAATCATCACCAGAAAATCCTTGGGGAAATAATCCAGCAGGCAAAAGGGGGGATCGCCGCTCTTCCGCCCGTCAAAATACCGGCTGTAATTCTCAATGCCCGTGCAGAAGCCGATCTCCCGCAGCATTTCAATATCGTATCGGGTGCGCTGGGCAATGCGCTGGGCCTCCAGCAGCTTGCCCTCCCGCTCAAATTCCTCCACCCGGGAAAGCATATCCTCCTCGATCTGGCGGATATTCTCCTCCCGATGGGCCACGCTGGTGGCATAATGGGTGGCCGGAAAAACGGAGGCGTGCTGCACCGTATGCAGCATATGCCCATCCACCACGGAAAATTCGCTCACCCGATCGATCTCATCGCCAAAGAACTCCACCCGCACGCCGTTTTCCATCTGTCCTGCGGGGATAATCTCCACCGTATCCCCCCGAACGCGGAAATTTCCGCGCTCAAACGCCACATCGTTGCGCTCATACTGGATTTCCACCAGGCGGCGCAAAAGCTCCTCCTGGGATAATTCCATGCCCGGGCGCAGGGAAATCATCTGGCCCTCATATTCGCTGGGATCGCCCATGGAATAAATGCAGCTGACCGAGGCGACAATAATCACATCGCTGCGCTCCTTCAGCGCCGCCGTGGCGCTGTGGCGCAGCCGATCAATTTCTTCATTGACGGCGGAATCCTTTTCGATATAGGTATCAGAGGAGGCAATATAGGCCTCGGGCTGATAATAATCATAATAAGAAACGAAATATTCCACCGCGCTGTCCGGGAAAAAGGCCCGGAATTCGGAGCAAAGCTGGGCCGCCAGCGTTTTATTATGGGCGATAACCAGCGTGGGCTTCTGCACCCGCTCAATGACGGAGGCCATGGTAAAGGTCTTGCCCGAGCCCGTCACCCCCAGCAGCACCTGGGCGGGCATGCCCTCCCTGACGCCTCTCGCCAGCGCGTCAATGGCCTGGGGCTGATCGCCCTTGGCCTGATAAGGCGCCTTCAGCACGAATTGATTCATTTTCTCGCCTCCTTGCCGGTTCCGCGGGCATCCCCGTGGTTTTTCAGAATGCGCGTTCGCATTTTATTGTATCATATGCGGCAGGCTTTGCCAACAAAAAAATTTGGCTTTTCCGCCGCGCAATCCGGGGCCTTGCGGCGCATATGCTGATAAAAACTTGCTGGAAGCGGCTTTGCGCCCTTTTGCTGCGGAAATTTTTCGGCCCGTCCGGGGACACAATGACCGCGAAAAAGAGATTTTTTGCGGAGGTGCATCCCATGCCCCAGTATCAGATCAGCCATTCGCCCCGCCTATCCGGGGAGGTTCCCATCAGCACCGCCAAGAACGCCGTGCTGCCCATTCTGGCGGCCTGTCTAATGACCAAGGAGGAAATCATTCTGCATCAGGTGCCCCTGCTTACCGATACCGGCCACATGCTGGATATTCTTTCGGTCTGCGGGGCGGAAATCAAGCGGGAGGGAAGGGATGTCTGCCTCCGGGTACTAAGCCCCAAAAGCCCTTTGGAAAACGAATTAATGCGCACCATGCGGGCCTCGGTGCTGGTGCTGGGGCCGCTGACCGCCCGGTGCGGCGCCTGCTGCCTTTCCATGCCCGGGGGCTGCGCCATTGGGCAAAGGCCCATCGATCTGCATCTCAAGGGGCTGCAGAAGCTGGGGGCGCGGGTGGAATTATCCGGCGGGCTGGTGCAGGTCAGCGGCAGGCTCACCGGGGCCAATATCTATCTGGATTTTCCCAGCGTGGGGGCCACGGAAAACCTGGTCATGGCGGCAGCCCTGGCCAAGGGCGTCACCCGGATCGAAAACGCCGCCAAGGAGCCGGAGATCGTCGATCTATGCCATTTTCTCTGCGCCATGGGGGCGCGCATCGCCGGGGCGGGCACAGCCAATATCATGGTGGAGGGCGTGGAAACGCTCCATGGGGCGGAATACACCCCCATTCCCGATCGCATCGAGGCGGGCACCCTGGCCTGCGCCGCCGCCATTACCGATGGGCATGTGCTGTTGCAGGGCGCGCGGGGAGAGCATATGCGGGCGCTGCTCTTCAAGCTGTCGGAGGCGGGGGTCATCTGCCGGGAGGATCAGCGGGGCCTGCGCCTGATGGGCCGGGCCCGGCATCCCATGGAGGCCCGCACCCTTTCCTATCCCGGCTTTCCCACCGATATGCAGGCACCGCTGATGGCGGTGGCCACCCAGACCCGGGGCCTTTCCGTTTTTCTGGAAACCATCTTTGAAAATCGCTACATGCATGTGGTGGAATTCAAGCGGCTGGGGGCGGATATCCGGGTGGAGGGCCAATTGGCGCTGATTCAGGGCGGCGCGCCGCTGACGGGGGCGCATGTGACCGCTACCGATTTACGGGCCGCCGCCGCCCTGATGCTGGCCGGGCTTGCCGCCCAGGGGCAGACCATCCTTTCCGATCCGGCGGGGCATCTGATGCGGGGCTATGAGGGTCTGGAAGAAAAGCTGCGCATGCTGGGGGCCAATACCGGCAAAATTGGGGCAGACCCTTGACGAAAGGCCGCGATCCATGGAAAATGGAAAGGGTTCTCACAAAAGGAGGGGGTTTTTCTCATGAAAAATAAGAAGCGCAGTGCCGGCACCATCCTCGGCCATATTCTCTTTCTCTCGCTGGCGCTGTCCGTTGTCTATTCCGCCGTGCGCCTGGTGCTTGCGCCCGAAACCGCGCCGGAGGGCGGGGAATATGTGAAGGTCAAGAGCGATTATCTATTGATGGTCACCCAATGCGTGCTGGGGCTCATCGTTATGACCCTCCCTTCCCTGATCACCCGGAAATGGAAGCTGGAAATTCCCCATTTCGTCTATCTCCTGTATTATCTCTTCCTGTATTGCTCGGTATTCCTGGGCGAGGTTTTCCAGTTTTATTATATCGTGCCCCATTGGGATACCATGCTCCATTTTTTCTCCGGCGGCATGCTGGGGGCGCTGGGCTTTATTCTGGTGGATCTGCTCAACCGGGAAGCAAAAGTGCGGGTGCAGCTCAGCCCGCTCTTCGTTTCCATTTTCGCCTTCTGCTTTGCCCTGGCAGCCGGGGCGGTATGGGAAATTTATGAATATACCTGCGATGGCCTGATGAAGCTGAACATGCAGAAATATGCCACCGAGCAGGGCGTGGAGCTGATTGGCCGGAGCGCCCTGAGGGATACCATGAAGGATATTATCTTTGACGCCCTGGCTGCGCTGATCGTTTCGGTGCTGGGGTATCTGAGCATTTCCAGAAAGGCCGCTCAGGAGCGCCTGAAATAACGTCCTCTCCCCCCGTTCTGTTTTTTCGCTTTTCCGCATACCTATGAAAAAAACGAATGGGGGCATGAAGGCATGGCACAGCAGGCAGCACGGCGCGTCCGGCGCGCTTCTTCCCAGGAAAATCCCCTCTGGCGGGGCATTCTTGTCTCCGTCGCGGCAACGGCGGCGGCGGTGATCCTCTTCGCCGTCATCATCGGGCTGACCGATGTATCGGATGGCGTAATCCGTATCGTCAATCAACTCATCAAAATCGGCGCCATTTTTCTGGGGGTCAGGGCCATCGTGCCCCGGGGCGCCGAAAACGGCGTGCGAAAGGGCGCGCTGCTGGGGCTGATCTATATGGGCGTGGGCGTGCTTGTCTATGCGCTGCTTTCCGCGCAGCGGCTGACGCTGCTGGGCTATCTCATCGACCTGATGATGGGCGTGGCGGCAGGCGGACTCTCCGGAATGATCCTCAGCAGCCTGGGCAAGGGCTGAGGGGACGGGAAAACGGGGAAACGGGGAAAATATTTGCGGGGGAACCACTTTTGAGTCAAAAGTGGTTCCCCCGCGCCCCCTCC
>CAZJUJ010000059.1:0-17356 GCA_964549135.1 uncultured Oscillospiraceae bacterium
TGGACAAAGTATTCCCCTCCAGTTTGTGGATTGTTGCATTTTCATTTTAACTGTTCGGGCTTACTTTGTCTTCTCTTTTTTGGCTGCACCCCAACTTTTATTATAGAGCCATTATTCTTGGCCTGATCGGCATGCTGTATAACGTGATCAATATGGTCATCATGTTCTCGGCATAAAACCGGAGATGGAAAGGCGGAAGGAAATATTGCGGGGAACCATTCTTTGATAGCAAAGAATGGTTTTCTGCATCCCTCCAAGAAAGCTGTAGGGGATAAAACGGTTTTTTTGCTTCACTGGCATCCAACTTGGTTTTGCCTTTCTAAGAATCATCCAGAGCCGGTTTTCGGGAGGGCGCGGGAGGGTGCTTTTGACGCAAAAGCATCCTCCCGCAATTATTCCCCCCGTTCCACCCCCGTTCCCCATCCCCCGTCCGGAATATTTTTTTCTGCGGCAGGAAACGATATCTTTACGGCGAATATGTATTTGGCGAATCACCGGGATGCCGGTTACGGCTTCCGGTTTTTTATGCGAAGAAAAAGGAAAGAAGGGAAATTTGATGAGCGAATGCACCCATGATTGCTCTTCCTGCAGTGCCAATTGCTCCAGCCGGGATCCCAAGAGCCTGCTGGAAAAGCCGCATGCAAGCGCGAACATCAAAAAAGTAATTGCCGTAATGAGCGGCAAGGGCGGCGTGGGAAAATCCATGGTAACCGCCATGCTGGCCGTGCTGGCCCAGCGCGCCGGGTATAAAACCGCGATTCTGGATGCCGATATTACCGGCCCCTCCATCCCCAAGGCCTTTGGCATTAAGGAAAAGGCCATGGGCAATGATGAGGGCATTCTGCCCGCCGTCAGCAAGACCGGCATTAAGGTAATGAGCGTCAATCTCCTGCTGGAGGAGGAAAATACCCCTGTCGTCTGGCGCGGCCCGGTCATCGCCGGTACCGTCAAGCAATTCTGGACGGATGTGCTTTGGGGCGATATTGACGTGATGTTTATTGATATGCCTCCGGGAACGGGGGATGTGCCGCTGACCGTATTCCAGTCCGTACCGGTGGACGCCGCCGTTATGGTGGCCACGCCCCAGGCGCTGGTGGGCATGATCGTGGAAAAGGCCATGAACATGGCCAACATGATGAATGTGCCCATGGCCGGCCTGGTGGAAAACATGAGCTATGCCCTCTGCCCCGATTGCGGCAAGCATGTGGAGGTATTCGGCGAAAGCCATGTGGAAGAAACCGCCCGCCGCTTTGATACCCAGGTGCTGGGCCGTCTGCCCATCAATCATAAGCTGGCCGCCGCCTGCGATGCCGGGCTGATTGAGCTTTTTGAGGGCGATTGGCTGGATGATGCCATCCGCCAGCTGCTGGGATAAAAAAACGATAGAAAAAAGGCCCTTCGCCGATCGGAAACGACAGCGGAGGGCCTGTTCCTTTGCGGGGCCGCGGCGGCCCTTTTCCTATCGGCTCTGCTTTTTCTTGCGATAGGAGAGGGGCGTCTGGCCGGTTTGGCGCTTGAAAACATAATTCATGTAGGCCTGGCTTTCATAGCCGCAGGAAACGGCAATTTCGCTTAAGGGCTGCTGGGTGGATGCCAGCAGCTTTTTTGCATAGCTCAAACGCACCTGGCCCAGATATTCATGGGGCGATATGCCCAGCACGCTCTGGAATTTCATGCGAAAAAAATTCCGGCTCAAGTGGGCAATGGCCGCCAGACGCTCCAGATCCAGCTTTTCATCAAAATGCTGATCCATATATTCCTTGGCGGCCAATAGATCGGGCGAGAGAAGTTCCTGCACCGGGGGCGAAAGGGGCTCCTGCTGCAATTGGGCGGCGGCCTCGGCAATCAGGGCGCACAGGGCGCTTTGCTGGGCAAAATAACGGGCCGCACCCACGGGCTCCTCCCCATGGGCGATATCCGCCATCAGGATTTTCAGCCGCCCATCGGATAGAATGGTGGTGGAGGGCAGGGCATGCAATAGACTCAGCACATGGGGATCCTCGCAGGAAAATTTGACGAAACGGGCCTCAAAGGTGCCGATGGTGAAGCGCTGGGCCCCGGGCTTGGCCAGAATCAGCCGATTGGGAATATGGGGATAGCTGACGCCATCAATGTAGGAAAAGCCCGTACCCACCTGAATGATCTCCATTTCAAATAGCTCCACCCGGCGCAGGGGCGTCACATTCTCGCTGAATACGCTCCTGGAGCGGAAATATCCGCACTGGCATAGCTTCAGCACGGCGCGCCCCCCTTCCCGGAAAAGCCGTTGGATTTCTAAAAAAATGCATGAAAAATCGAAAGCCTGCCGCGTTTTTCCGTGCTATTCTAATATAGCAGGTTCAATCGGGAAAAACAAGAGGAGGGAAAAAATAATGCAGCAATACGAAGTGGCGGGCCATGCGCCCAGCCTTCTGCCTGAGGGAAGGCAATGGAAAATGGTATGGAGCGATGAATTTGACGGCACGGCGCTGGATGAAAGCAAATGGGATTACCGTTTGTCCATGATGGGCCGGGAGCATCCCGCCTGGGTGCGCGGCGGCGTGCATCTGGATGGAGAAAGCCATGCGGTGTTTACGCTGATGGAGCAGGAGGGCCGCATGGTCAGCGCGCAATTGCAGACGGGCTATAATTTTATGGATCAGCCCGTAACCCCCACCACCTTCGGCCAGGATCATCTGCAATGGAATATCGGCAAGCTCCGAAAGAGCAAATTTCTGCATCGCTATGGCTATTACGAATGCCGCTGCCGTCTGCAGCAGAAGGAGGGCTGGTGGAGCGCCTTCTGGATTCAATCGCCCATCATCGGCGCAAGCCTGAATCCTGCGGAAACCGGATCGGAAATCGATGTGATGGAATGCTTCAGCCCCGGGGATATTGCGCGGCATAACGTTTTCACCGGCGGCTATGGCCTGGATATGCGCTGCGCCAGCGCCGGGGGCAAGCGCGTGGAGCCGGGGGAATACCATACCTTCGGCCTTCTGTGGGAGGAAACGGGCTATACCTTCTATATCGATGGCCAGGAGGATGGGCATATCGATTGCCTTGTCTCCAAGCGCCCCGAATTCATCCTCATTTCCACCGAGGTAAAGGGCTATCGCCTGGAAGCGCATCAGGCGCTGCCCGAGGCCCGGGCGGCGCGGGGCGATACTTTCCTGGTGGATCATGTGCGCGTATTTGACGCGGAATAACAGGCAAGCGCAAAAGACCCTCCGCCGCCGGAAAGGCAGCGAAGGGTCTTTTTTGCAGCAGGAAAAGGGCTTTTTCTGCCCGCCGCTTACGGGCTCAGGCGCATTTTTTCCTGCATCTCCCGGCCAATCCGCGAAAGCAGGATCACCCCCAGAATAGACGAAAGCACGGCGGTGCCGCCCATATTGAGCCAAATGCCATCCAGGCCCAGGCCCCAGAGCGCGCCCAGCATCAGCACAGGGAAAACAAAGGCGATGGAAACCGACATAATTGTTGCCTGCACCGGCTTTTCAATGGCGCTGAGGAAGCCCTGAGTAGTAATGGATACCCAGCGGAAGAGATAGGCAAAGCAGAACAGGCGAATGGCATGGGTGGAAAGGGCCAGCAGCGCTTCATCCTCTGCACTGGCAAAAATGGAGGCCAGCGGCCCGGGAAAGAGAAACATGACGGCGGTGGCGGCAACGCCCACAACGGCGGTGCCGATATAGCTGCACCGGGCAATCTGCCGCACCCGGCGATAATTTCCCGCGCCCCAGTTAAAGCCCAGGGCGGGCGAAAGGGCATCGCTCATGCCATAGAGCAGGGGCTGGCATAGATCGCTGGCATACATCAGCACCGCATACGCCGCCACCGCAGTAGTGCCGCCCCCCGGGCCCAGGTATTGGACGCCCAGGCGCATCAGGCTGATGTTCATCAGAATGGAGGTGACGCGCCCGGCCACATTGCTCAGAAAAACAGGCGAGCCGCAGGCGGCAATTTTCTTAAAAAGAGCGATGCTGAAGCGGGGACGGACGAATTGCAGCAGGGTGGTGCACCGCAGGAAGGGGATCATGGCCAGGGCGGAGCAGAGGCAAAGGGAAAGGGAGGTGGCCAGGGCAGAGCCCGCCACATCCATCCCCATGACCAATAGAAACAGCACCAGCAGCCCGATGGTGACCACATTGGAGCCGACATTGATGAGCATGCTGGTTTTCACATAGCCGCTGATCCTCAGATAATTATCCATGGCGAAAAAGATGGTGGTGACGGGGCTGCAGAGCGCAAAGGTGCGCAGATAACGCACGGAGGTATCCAGCAGCGCATCATCCGCGCCCATCATCCGGCACAGGGGCTCCGCCGCCAAATACATCGCCGTGCCCATCAGCACGGAGGTAATAAAGATCATCAGCACCGAGCAGGAAAAGGCGTTATTGGCCGTCTGATGATCCTGCTTGCCCAGAGCCACGGAAATCGGCACCGATGCGCCCACGCCGATCAGATCGGCCAGAGAAAAATTGATCATCACCAGGGGCATGGCGATATTCACCGCGGCAAAGGCGGTTTCGCCCAGCCTTTGCCCAATGAACGCCCCCTCGATAATGCTGTAGATGGACATGGCAAACATGCTGATCATTCCCGGCAGGGCGATCACCCAGAAAAGCCGCCAGGGCGGCATAGTGGCATACATTTTTTCCGTATCGTGTTTCATGGGGCTCCTTCCTTTCAGAGACGACTGATTTTTTCCTTCAGCCCATTGAGAAATTTTTCGGTCAGCGCCAGATAACTCTGCACGTCCTCTTGGGGCCATTCCGCCAGAATCTCATCCTCTGCCTGCATCAAAAGGATCACTGTTTTCCCGGCCAGGGCGCGGCCCGCCTGGGTAAGATGGACATTTTTCGCCCGGGGCCCGGCGGCCGTCAGATGAATCAGCCCCTGCCCCTCCATTTTCCGCAGGGCGGAATTGACGGTCTGCTTGCTCAGCGCCGTAATCCGGACGATTTTCCCCAGCGGGCAGGGCTCCCCAACCCAGCAAAGGGTGTAGAGAATCAGCTGCGTGCTATTGGACAGGCCGAATTTCAGCGCCGCATCATGATACGCCGCCTCGATCTCACCCTGCAGATGATTGCAGCGCCGCATGCTGTTTGAAAAAGTGAACATTCCGGCTCCCTCCCCTTGTACGAAAGCATACCAGGGTATTATAGGTACGAAAGCGTACATTGTCAAGAGGGAAACCTGCCATTTTCCGGGATTTTCATCTGCCGGAGGGCATCCCCGGGCGGCAGACAGCGCAAAGAAAAAAGCACCGGCTGCTTTTTCAGAAGCCGATGCTTTTTTCGATTCAGCAAAGGAAGCTATTTCCCGCCGGGGTGCTTATTTCCCGGCCTGTGCCATCAGATCGGGCAGCAATTGATCATAGCCCTTATTCTTCAGCACATAGGTGCGGTCTGCCGTGATGAAAAATTCTTTCTTATTCTGAAGCCCGCAATGGGATATCGCCGTCAGCGGAATGGCCAGCCAGGGCCTGGGGCCCGCCCCGGAGGCGCTCTTTACGCCCTCGGCAATCAGCGAGCCGATGAGGCCGCCGCCCATACGGGCCGCGAAGCCCGCATTTCTTGAAGCGCTGCTTTCGCGGCTGAACAGAAGGCGCTGATTGGTGATTTCCAGCGAATAGGCATATTTGCCGCCCTCGGGCTGCAGCAGCACGATTTCATGGCTGCCGCGCACATTCCTTTCCCCCGGGAGCCTTTCCCATTTCTTCATGCCCTCATCGGCATACTGCACCTTCGGGGCCGGGGCAGCGGGGGCAGCTGGGGCGGGCTGGGGCGCGGCGGGCACATGCATCTGCTGGCCGCAGGCGGCGCAGAAGCGGCTGCCCGCAGGATTGGCCTGTCCGCAATGGGGGCAATAGCCCGGGGCAGGGCTGGGCTGCGCAGGGGCGGCAGACCGGGGCGCGGCGGCCTCCTGCATCACAAAGCCGCTTCCGTTTACCGGCTCGGGCAGATCGGGCTGCTGGCGCTGCAGCTCCTGCAGCTTGCGCTGCAATTCCGCAATTTCCTGCTGGCGCTTTCTCTCCTGCTGGATTTTTTCCTGCCGCAGCCGTTCCTTTTCGATGAGCGCCTGCTGGGCCTCCTCCTGGCGCTTCTTTTCCAGCATGATGTTGGCGCGCATGATCACGCCGTCCAGTTCCTCCGCGGTGAGGGCATTGAGCATTTTCAGAATTTCGTTCATGGGGGCCTCCCTGCTATTCACGCGTCAGCTCGCGGATTTTCTGTTCATATTCCTCCTGGGTCAGGATGCCGCAGTCCCTCAGATCCTGATAGGCCGCAATCTGCTTCTGCACATCGGGCGTATTCCGGGGCGCAGGGGCAGGAGCGGCAGGCCGGGGCGCGGGCTGCGGCGGCGCGATGGGCGTCTGCACCGGGAACGCACAGACGGGCTGCGCTTCCTCCGGGGCATACGCCACAGCGGGTTTTCTGCAAAGCCGCCAAAGGCAGACGGCGGAAAAAAGCACGGCCGCCGCCAGCAGCACCACGGCATATGCATGCAGCAGCACCGGATGCACAAGATGACTGAGGCCCGGAAAGCCGCCGCGCCGGGACATGGATTGAAGCAGCCCCTGCAGCGCGTCATTATCGAAAAGCTCCTTGGCACAGGCCAGCAGGAGCGCCGGAATGGGAATAAACCACAGCCATCGGACGATTCCGCCGCAACGATCCCGGAATTTTCCCATGGCAAGCAGCGAAAAAATGGCCATCACCAGATAGGCCGCCGCCTTAAGCGCCGGCGCTGCCGCCATGGCGTAATGGATTCCTTCCTCCGTCGCATAGCTGCCGGCGCCATAGACCTGATGGGCAAGCAGGGCGGCATCGGCGCTGCCCAGCGCCAGCCCCAGAAAGCCGATGAGCAGCAGCACGGAGGCCTGCTGGGTATGCCGGGTGCGGAAAAGAGCAATCGCCAGCAGAATACCCATAGCCGCCAGCATTGTTTCTTCGCTTCTCAGCATCAGCGGCTGGCCCATCCTTGCATAGGGGATCAGAATAGCCGCCGCCTCCAGCAACGCCGCCAGCAGAAAGAAGACGCCCGCCAGCACGGCGGATGCCTTCACGGCCCTTTTTTCGGGGGCAGGGCATGCCCTTTCCGCCCGTGGGGAATAGGCCGGGGCGGCCTGAGCCGCAGGGCGGGAGGGGGCATCTTCCGCGGCCTGCCGCGCCCTTTGCTGCTTGCGCCGGGCCTTTTTTTCGCTGATGAAGCTTCCCAGCCACATAAGGCCCAGGCTCACCAGAAGCGCGATGATGCCCGAAAGAATATCGATTTCGCCGTTAATCAGCGCCAGCACTGCCAGGGCAAAAAACGCCCCACCAAATATGCTGCAAATCGTTGCCAGAACAGAATTCTTATAAATGATAAAGCGCATGGCCCTTCTCCTTATTTTACGGTAATGCGGGTCAGGCCCATGGTCTTGGTATCCTCATAGGTCAGCGCATAGGCAGGGGAAAGCTGCAGGGTATCCAGTACCCGGTTAATACCCGCATCCGTGCCGCCGCTGGCAGGATCGGCAAACAGCGCCAGCCGAAGCGTTTCCTTCGCCGTTTCGGCGGGAAAAACCACATAGCCGCCCTCATGCACAAGTACATCGGCATCCGTATACGCAACGATATAGCGGATTACCGGGAAGCCGCCGACGGTCATTTTCCGAAAATCGATCATTTCCGCGCTGCCGTAGGAATCCTTGTAGGATTTGAGCAGCACCGCTTCCGTGCTGGCACCATAGGAAACGCCCGTGATTTCGCTCTGCCTGTAGGCGGCCAGCAGATACGCGCCGTCCCCGGAAAGCAGCCAATCCCGCTCGTCACCCCCCGGCAAAAGGGAATAGCCCGGCGCGGTCAGCTTCGTCATGCCGTACCTGAACACGCCGTTCTGATAGAGCCCGCCGTACATGCAGGAGGACATAGCCGCCGAGGCATCCGCGCTGACCATCGTTTCCTGGGCGGACTGGGGCGTGCCGGAGGATTTGCTGCCGCCGGTCAAAGCGTTTTCGGTAACGCCCCGCACGACAAAATAAACCACCACCGCAGCCAGAATGCTCACCAGGCTGCGGCCCGCCTTTCCCTTCTTCTTTGCGGGCTGCTCCTGAGACGCCGTCTGCGGCTCGGTCTGAGCCTGAGGCACAGGCTGAGATGCGGCTGCGGGCTGGGGTTCATTGACGGGCGCACCGCAATAATTGCAGAATTTGGCCTGCGCCGCCAGTTCCTTTCCGCATTTGCTGCAAAACATATTCTTTTTTCCCCTCTGTTTTCGTTGGCTGACGGGAAAAATCAAATCAGCGCACCGGCCCATGACCCGCCGCCAGCCCTGCCATATGGACTGCAATTTTCCCCCCTCGGAAGCATTGCAGCAATTCATACGCCAGTATACCATATCTATACCTTCCTGTCTGTATGCACTTTCCTGTATTTCCCTCCAAGAACCAGAGACGGGGAGAACGAGAAAAATATTTGCGGGAGGGGAATTTTGCGTCAAAAGTCCCCTCCCGCGCCCTCCCGAAAACCACCTCTGGATGAAACAAAAAAGAAAAAACCAGATTGGATGCCAGTGAAGCAAAAGAGAGCAAGAAGTAAGAAAGAAAACAGCAATGCCTCCACCAAACGCGGAAGCATTGCTGCTGTTATTCTAATCGCAATTCATTTTTGCTGATCTGGCATTCAATCTGGCAAGAAACTGCCATGCTCCATCCAGAGCCGGTTTTCGGAGGGGGCGCGGGGGAACCACTTTTGACACAAAAGTGGTTCCCCCGCAAATTATTCCCCGTTTCCCCGTTCCCTACATCACGGCGATGACGATCCCGGCCAGGATGATCCCGGCGCAGAGCAGCTTATAGAAAATATTCTTTTCATGGAAGAAGATGCGCCCGCCGACAATGGTAACGATGCAGCCCGCCTGTTTAATCAGGGTCATAACGGTCACGCGGCTGCCCTCCATGCTATTGGCGATAAACAGCGCCCGATCCCCAATAACGAACAGAATGCTCATGAGCCAGATCCAGGGGTTTTTCAGCGCTTCCTTCCAATGGAAGGGGATTCTCTTCACCAGCATGAACAGGGCATACCACAGCGTAAGGAACAGCATATACCAGAACTGCAGCTGGGAGGAGAGCATATCCCGCATCAGAAATTTATCCATCGTGCCAGAAACCGAATTAAGCAGGCAGCTGATCAGCGCCATGGCCAGCACCCGTCCGCTGACGTTTTCCTCCTGCAGGGGGCTTTTGCTCTTTTTCGCCCGGAGCAAAAGCAGCCCGCCGCTGACCAGCACAAGCCCGATCCCCTGAGCCAGGCTCATCCTTTCCCCCAGCAGCATCACGCCCAGCAGCGTGGAAAACAGCATCCGGGATAAATCCAGCACCCCATACAGGCTGACCGGCATTTTTTCCAGCGCATAAAAGCCGCACATCCAGGCAATAAAGATCACAAACGCCTTGACCGCCGTCAGCAGCAATTGCCCCCCGGTCAGCCCCATGGCGCTGCCCGCATCCGGCGCCACCAGCAGAAAGGAAATCAGCGTATAGAAAAATAAAACGTCCATTACGCTGCTTTTCTCAATCGCCTTTTTCTTCATCAGATCCCTTACGCCCCGGATCACCCCGTACAGAAGCACCAGCCATACCCAGGCCACGCCCATCCCCCGCTTTCCTTTGAACGAATGGCATTATACCACAAGCGGACGCAAAATGCGAGTCCGCCCCGCCGGCAGCCGCAAAAAAAGGCCCTCCGCCGCTTCAGGCAGCGAAAGGCCATTTTTGATGCAGCACGCAGGGCAATCGCCCCGCCCTTAGCCCTTCCGGGCCAGCAGGGCCACCAATTCATTGCTGCGGGCAATGAAATTCTTCAGATCCTCGGCTTCCAGGGGCCGGGAGGACATGCGGGCCAGATCATACATCTGCCTGCACAGCAGCGAGGAAACCTCCCCCTCCTCCATGGCCGCCAGATCGCGGATGGCAGGGCAGGCGCGGTTAAGCACCAGCGTATAGCGATCGGGGAAGGAGAAATCCTGGCCATACATGGCGCTCATTTCCTTGTAGCGGCGCACCTGCTCATCCTCCAGCAGCATAACCGGCAGCTCCTTATCGGAAAGGGCCTCCATTTTCACCGTCAGCTCCTGATTGGAAAGGGCATCGCGGAACAGCTTTTCCATCTGGGCCTGGTCAATATCCTTGCCCTCCTCACTTTCCTCGGTCAGGCCCGATACATCGGCATCCACCCGCACAAAGGTCAGCCCGTCATTGCCGCTGCCATATTCCATGAAGCTCATGAAATTCATATCGATCAGGGTATCCATTACGATAACGTCAATGCCCCTGTTCACATACAGGGCCACCGCCGCCGCCTGGCGATTCTGCTCGGTGGTATAATAGATCTTCTTTTCGGCCTTGCCCTCATTGCGGGCCTTGTATTCCTCCAGGGTGAAATATTCCCCGGCGGTGGATTTGAAAAGCAGGCTGCCCTTCACCAGATCATAGAATTTGGCATCCCGGACGCAGCCGTATTTAACGAAGGGATGAATATCATCCCAGTAGGTTTCATACTGCTTGCGCTCGGTATTGAAAAGCCCATTGAGCTTATCGGCCACCTTCTTGGTGATGTGGGCGGAGAGCTTTTTCACATAGCCGTCATTCTGCAGGAAGGAACGGGATACATTCAGGGGCAGATCGGGGCAATCGATGGCGCCCTTGAGCAGCATAAGGAATTCGGGAATGACCTCCTTAATGTTATCCGCCACAAAGACCTGGCGATTGAAGAGCTTGATCTGCCCCTCCTGGCCGCCAAAGTCCTTCTTGATCCGGGGGAAATAGAGAATGCCCTTGAGATTGAAGGGATAATCCACATTCAGATGCACCCAGAAAAGCGGATCCTCAAAGGTATGGAACAGCTTATGATAGGTTTCCTTATATTCCTCCTCGGTGCATTCCTTGGGATTTTTCAGCCACAGCGGATGGGTATCATTCACCGGCTTTGCGGCCTCAGCCTCTTCCTCCGCCTCGGTGCCATGCACCTTGGGCTCCTTCTCGTCATCGCCGTCATAGGCCTCGTCCTTGGCTTCCTCTTCCTTCTTGGAAAGATCCTCCAGATAGATGGGGGTGGCCATATAGCCGCAGTAGCGCTCCAGCACGCCCCGCACCCGGTAGGGATCCAGGAATTCCTTTTCCTCCTCCATGATATGCAGGATGATGGTGGTGCCCCGCTGGGTGCGGCCGCCCTCCCGCATGGTAAATTCCATGCCGTCCTCGCTCTCCCAAAGCACGGGGGCGGCATTCTCCTGCCAGGAGAGGGTATCGATGGTCACCTTATCCGCCGTCATGAAAGCGGAATAGAAGCCCAGGCCGAAATGACCGATGATGCCCCCCTGATCCTCGCTGGTATAATTCTTCAGGAATTCCTCCGCGCCGGAGAAGGCCACCTGATTGATGTATTTTTCCACTTCCTCCGCCGTCATGCCGATGCCGTTATCCGTAAAGCGGATTTCCCCCGCCTCGGGATCCACCGTCACCGTCACCCGCATATCCTCGCCCGTTTCGCCCTTGATCATTTTGTATTTGGTAATGGCGTCGCAGCCGTTGGATACCAGCTCCCGGATAAAAATATCCTTGTCGGAATAGAGCCAGCGCTTGATCACCGGCATAATATTCTGCGCATGAATCGAAATATTGCCCTTGGTTTCCATGGTATAAAGGCCTCCCTTTCAGGATGATATTCACTCGATATTTGAGTACGATTGCATTATAGCACGCCCCCGGACAAAATGCAACAGAAAATTAGCACTCCTTGAAAGAGAGTGCTAACAATTTCATATTTCTGCCTTTTTTTCACCGCAAAGCAGGCGTTTTTTACGCGCTTTGGCGCTTCCCTTCGCGTCGCTTTTGCCCGTTCCCGCCGCTCAGCCCAGGGAATATTCCAGTTGCACGTCCCAGGGCTCCTCCTTCGCCAGGCGCTGATTTTTCTCCCTTGCACGGATGCAGCCCAGGGCCGCATAGGCCGCCTGGCTTTCCCGGGAGGAATGCCCCGAAATAAACAGCTTCTCTGCGCCAAGGCGGCGCGCCTCCTGACAGGCCAGCGAAAACAGCCGCCTGCCGATGCCCTGCCCGCGATAGGGCCTGGAAACCTGAAAGCAGACCAATTCCGCATACCGGGCCGTTTCGCCAAAGAAATCATGCGAAACCGTCAGAAAGCCCACCAGCTGCCCGCCGTCAAAGGCGCCAAAGGCGGTCTGGTCATCCTCCATATGCAGCGCCACATCGGCGGCAATCTCCCGCCGCTGCCGGAGCGACCAATCCTCGGTAAACCGAATGGGCAATAGCCGCCATTCCTCCGCCACCCTTCGCCAGCATTCCGTCACCTGCTGCCGCCGCTCAAAGGCATCCAGCGAGAAGGGGGAAAAATTTTCGTGCGTCAGCCGCGCATAGGTGATCGCCATCGGGCCTTCCTTTCTGCAGACGGGCGCTTTCTGAAACGCACCGTCCGCTCCTTTATCAGCATCTTTCCCAGCCGCCGCAGAAAAACCGCCCATGGCCCGCTCTCCAGAATTCTCATTCTGCAACGCATATTCTGCAACGGCAGTTCTATTATATCCATTTTCCCCATTCTGTCAACCCTCCCGAAAAACCAAGGGACGGAAAAAATAATTGCGGGAGGATGCTTTTGCGTCAAAAGCGCCCCGCACCCCTCCGAAAACCGACTCTGGATGGAACATGGATGAATCCTGCCAAATTGAATGCCAGAGCAGAAAAAAAGCAACATAGAAAACAACAGCAATGCTTCCGCATTTGGTGAAAGCATTGCTGTTTTGCTCCTTACTACTTGCTCCCCTTTGCTTCACTGGCATTCAACATGGTTCAATTCCTCCATGAAACATCCAGAGCCGGTTTTCGGGAGGGTGCGGGAGGGGACTTTTGACTCAAAAGTCTCCTCCCGCAAAAATCCCCGTCCTCCCCCGTCGAAGCTATTCCGGGAGGCCGCGGAGCATCAGGAAAAGATTGATTCCGTCTGTCGCCAGGACGTATTCGTATGCGCCCCGGCGGATCACTTCCGGGGCATTGCCCAGGCCGCCCCGGGCAAAGGCAGGGAACAGCGCGGCGGCATCCAATGCTTCCAGCGGCTGCTCCAGCGCGGATAAAAGCAGCGCGTCCGCCGCGCCCTCATCCAGCCCGGGCTCCGCCGCCAGGAAAAGCAAGCGCGCCTGCCGCAGGAACGCGCCGTACTGCGCATCCTCCGCCAGGGCGGATACATCGCCCGCAGAAAGCAGCGCCGAAAAATCCGGTGCCGGCGCTTCCGTAAAGGCGGTGGCAGCCTGCAGCGCCGCATATTGCAGATCCTGCCGGTAATACACCTGCATGCCGGACATGCTGCCGCGCGGCGCAATTTCAAGAATGCAGCCCTCCTCCGCCGCGCCTTCCCAGGCCTGCAGCAGCAAAAGCAGCCGCTCCATGCCGCCCAAGGGCGCAGACGGCACGCCCAGAGCCGGGATGCTTTCCTGCGCCTGCATGACCAGACCGCAGACGGCGCAATGCGCGCCCTCGGTCAGGCCCGGCTCCGTCTGGGTAGGGGCAACGGCGGCATCCGTTGCCATGCGATGCCCCGCTGGCGCAATGGCCCGCTGCCCCGCCGTAAGCACGCCGCAGACCACGCAGCGCCTGCTCTCGGTCAGGCCGCCCTCCGTGCAGGCGGCAGGCTTGCCGTTGCCTTCGCCCCTGTCCCGATGCCCCAGGGCGGGAATCACCCCGCCGCCGGTTTCATAGCCGCAGCGGCGGCAGCGCATGCCCTCCGCCCTGCCGGGAGAAACGCAGCCGGGTGCAGCGCCAGGCTGCGCCTCCATCTGATGCGAAAGGGCAGGAATGCGCTCCTGAGCGGCAAGCATCTGCCCGCATGCTGCGCAGTGCTTTCCCTCGGTCAGGCCGCTTTCGGTGCAATTGGCTGCCCGGCCCGGATCGATAACGATATCGTGCCCCGGGGCAGGAATGCGCTCCTCCTCCGTTGCCCCGCAATTCCCGCATCGGCGGATGATTTTGCCATCCTGGGTACAGGCGGCCGCCTGGGTGCTGCTCTCAAAGGCATGCCCCGCCGCCGGGATCGTCTGGTATACATCGCCGCCGCCGCAGACGGCACAGGTCATGCTCCGCTCCCCGGCAGAAACGCAGGAGGCAGACGCGGAAACCACCCACACGCCGGAATAGCTGTGATCCACCCGGGGAATGACATATTCCTCCTGCGCGCCACAGGCAGAGCAGGTTTTTACGCCCGCGCCCTCGGCTGTGCAGCTGGCGGACCGCACCTCGCGCTCCTCCCAGCTATGCGCCCCGCCGGGACAGGCGCCCGCCTCCTCTGCCGCCGCAGCAAAAAGAAATGCAGCTAATATGAATGGAAGAAAAAGAAAGGAAAAGCCCCGCTTCATTCTGTTCATCTCCCCTCTGCGCCCCGGGAAAGCATGCCGCCATGCCCCGGCAGAAAACACCTGCGCCCGCCGGGCCGATTATTCCTCCAGGCTCAGGAAACGGCATTCCCCGTCCGTCAGGGAAAAATCCAGCGCGCCCAGATTCTTTTCCAGCTGCGCTTCATTGCGCATGCCCAGAATGGGGAAAAGCCGCATGGGCTGGCGGAAAAGCCAGGCCAGGGCGATCTGGGAAACAGCGCGGCCCTTCTCCTGGGCCAGTTGCTCCGCCCGGCGCAGCTTTTCCAGATTCTCCTGGCTCTGATACGCCTTGGGGAAGGCCGCAAGGGGCATCCCGCTCTGGTATTTCCCGGAAAGAAGGCCATGGCCCAGACTGGAATAGCAAAGCACGGGCATCTGATTTTCCCGATACCACTTTCGGGCCTCCCCGTTTTCCGCCCCGGTCAGCTTCACCCCATCCCGCCAGGGATCGCCATACTGATCCGCCAGGGAATAATAGGGACTGGAGGCGGAAAAGGGCTGCATATGATGGGCGGCGGCATAGGCATTGGCCTCCGCAATGCGCTGATGGCTCCAATTGGAGCCCCCAAAGCTGCGGATTTTTCCCGCCGCGGCCAGCTCATTCAGCGTTTCCACAATGGGCCCCACCGGCTGGGATGGGTCATCCCGATGCAGAAGATACAGATCGATGCAGTCAATCCGCAGCCGGGCCATGGAATCGGCCAGATCGCTCTTAAGATCATAGGGGGTCACCCGCCTGCGCCAGTCATTGTGATGGCAGCCCTTGGTGATGATGAAAAGCTTATCCCGATTGCCCCGCCTTTCAATCCAGCGGCCCAGGCTGGCCTCGCTTTCGCCATAGACCCTGGCGGTGTCAAAGGCATTGATGCCAGCGGCCAGAACGGCATCCAGCAGAGCATCCACATCCTTGTTTTCCTGCATTTCGTGATGCGCCGCGCCGAAAATCAGCCGGGATACGGGAATGCGCGCGTATGGAAAGGCGGTGTACTGCATAATTCATCCCTCACATGTAAAAAAAATCCTGTTTCTGCTCGCATTGTAGCATAATGCGGTGCTTCCGTCAATGGCGCGATTTTGGGGAAAAATTGACGGATCGGCAGGAATTTGCTATGATAAGGCCGGGCGGGCGCATGCCGCCCGGAATGGAGGAAAAAGCCATGGAACGCATTGAAAGCTTTCAGGTCGATCATACCCGCCTGCTGCCCGGGCTGTATGTATCCCGCAGGGACGGCGGGGAAAAAAGCCCCGTCACCACCCTGGATCTGCGCATCACCCGGCCCAATGAGGAGCCGGTCATGGATATGCCCGCCATCCATACCATAGAGCATCTGGGGGCCACCTTCCTTCGCAATTCGGAAAGGAAGGATGAAATCATTTACTTTGGCCCCATGGGCTGCCGCACGGGGTTTTATCTGGTGATGTTCGGCCATCTCACGGCGGCGGAGGCCCTGCCCCTGGTGCGCCGGGCCTTTGCCTTTATCGCCTCCTACGAAGGGGAAATTCCCGGCGCTTCGGCGGCGGAATGCGGCAATTATCAGGAGCAGAATCTGGGAATGGCCCGCTACTATGCGAAAAAATATCTGGCGCACCTGGAAAGCCCCTGCCTGGTTTACCCCGGCTGATGCAGCCCCGGGCGCATGCGCCCTGCCCCAGCCTTTTCCTATGCGGGCGGGCCTTGCCTCAGCGGGGGGAATTTGTCCCGGGCGAGGGCTGGACAAACATAGGGGAATCAGGTATAATAATGAGTGGTGAATTATCACCTTTTCTCAATTCTCACTATTGTTCGATACAAGGAGGTCATTCCCATGGTGAAGGTTGCTATCAATGGTTTCGGCCGCATTGGCCGTCTTGCTTTCCGTCAGATGTTCGGTGCCGAGGGCTACGAAGTGGTTGCCATCAACGATCTGACCAATCCCGCGATGTTGGCCCATCTGCTCAAGTATGATACCGCTCAGAAGGGCTATTGCGGCGCTATCGGCGAAAACAAGCATACCGTCGAAGCCACTGAAAATTCCATCATCGTTGACGGCAAGGAAATCCGCATCTATGCCGAAAAGGATGCCAACAACTGCCCCTGGGGCGAACTGGATGTAGACGTGGTTCTGGAATGCACCGGCTTCTACTGCTCCAAGGAAAAGTCCATGGCGCATATCAACGCCGGCGCCAAGAAGGTTGTTATCTCCGCTCCTGCCGGCAATGACCTGCCCACCATCGTGTTCTCCGTAAACGAAAACACCCTGACCAAGGAAGACAAGATCATCTCCGCCGCTTCCTGCACCACCAACTGCCTGGCCCCCATGGCCAAGGCCCTGAATGATACCTATCCCATCCAGACCGGTATCATGACCACCGTGCATGCCTACACCGGCGATCAGATGATCCTGGACGGCCCCCATCGGAAGGGCGATCTGCGTCGTGCCCGTGCCGGCGCCCAGAATATCGTTCCCAATTCCACCGGCGCTGCCAAGGCCATCGGCCTGGTCATCCCCGAGCTGAATAAGAAGCTCATCGGCTCCGCTCAGCGCGTGCCCGTCTGCACCGGCTCCACCACCATTCTGGTCGCCGTTGTCAAGGGTCAGGATGTGACCAAGGAATCCATCAACGCCGCCATGAAGGCCGCTTCCTCCGCTTCCTATGGCTACACCGAAGAGCAGCTGGTCTCCTCCGATATCATCGGCATGACCTATGGCTCCCTCTTTGATGCCACCCAGACCATGGTCGCCAAGATTGATGACGACACCTATCAGGTGCAGGTCGTGTCCTGGTACGACAACGAGAACTCCTACACCTCTCAGATGGTCCGCACCATCAAGTACTTCGCCGAGCTGAACTAATTGATTTGCAAGGCTTTGCGGGTTCTGAGGTCAAACCGGGAATCTCGTCCGGTACATAAAATGTGGTTCTTTGTCAAATGTTGGGGTGTAAAGAGAACGACAGCAGAATTCTCTTC
>CAZJUJ010000060.1:0-16255 GCA_964549135.1 uncultured Oscillospiraceae bacterium
CTCCGTCATCATCTCCGACGAGCCGGTTGGCTCTCCCATCGTTTCCAAGCACAATGTGCTGATGGTTATGAATTTGCCCTCCCTTGACAAGTATGAAAACGAGGTCCAGGCGGGCGGCAAGATTTTTGTGGATTCCAGCCTGATCGGCCGCAAGGTGGAGCGCACCGATGTGGACGCCTACTATGTGCCAGCCACCCAGATGGCCTCCGACAACGGTTTGACCGGTCTGGCCAATATGATTCTGGCGGGCAAGCTCATGAAGGAAATGGGCGACTTTGAGGATGAAGAGGCCGTGGCCGCTTCCCTCAAAAAGGTCGTATCCGTGAAGCATCCCGAGCTGTACGAAAAGAACCTGCAGGCCCTCAAGCTTGGCCGTGACTATTGATACGGAAAGAAGGCAATACCATGCTGAATATTCGGATTGAAAAGGCGACCCAACTGAAAGCAAAGCCCACCGATGAAACGGCGCTGGGCTTTGGCAAGATCTTTACCGATCATATGGCGCTGATCGACTGGAACGCGGACGAAGGCTGGCATGACGCCCGCATCGTCCCCTTCCAGAATCTTTCCATCCATCCCGCCTCCACCTGCCTGCACTATGGCAGTGAAATCTTCGAGGGACTGAAAGCCTATCGCACGGCGGAGGGACGCGTTCAGCTGTTCCGCCCGGAGCAGAATGCTGCACGCATGATGCGCTCTGCCGAGCGTCTGTGCCTGCCCCAGCTGCCTGCGGAGGATTTTCTCCAGATTCTGAAAGTATTCGTAGAGCTGGAAGCGGACTGGACGCCCCACAGCGAGGGTACCTCTCTGTACCTGCGTCCCTTCATGTATGGCGATGATGAAACGCTGGGCGTGCATGCTGTGAAGCATGCGGTGTTCTGCCTCATCGCCAGCCCCGTTGGCAGCTATTACAAGGAAGGCCTCAACCCTGTTGGCATTATGATCGAGGATCAGGACGTGCGCGCGGTGCGCGGCGGCACGGGCTATGCCAAGTGCGGCGGCAACTATGCGGCCAGCAATCGCGCCGGCGAGCGTGCGGCGCAGAAGGGCTACAGCCAGGTGCTGTGGCTGGATGGCGTGGAGCGCAAATACATCGAAGAAGTGGGCGCGATGAACGTGATGTTCCTCATCGGCGATACCGTGGTCACCCCCAAGCTGACCGGCTCCGTGCTGCCCGGCATCACCCGCAAGAGCTGCATTGAATTGCTGGGCGAAATGGGAATCAAGGTGGAGGAGCGGCTGCTTTCCGTGGATGAGCTTTCCGAGGCCGTGCGCACCGGTGCGCTGAAGGAAGCCTGGGGCTGCGGCACCGCCGCCGTGGTTTCGCCCATCGGCGAACTGCGCATGGATGATACCCATTATCAGGTGGCCGACGGCGGAATCGGACGGCTGACCCAGAAGCTCTATGATACCCTGACCGCCATCCAGTGGGGCCAGGCCGAGGATACCCACGGCTGGACCTGCCGGGTGTGACGCGCTTATTGCCCTTTGCCAATGGCTGCCCCCTTGCATTTTTCATGCAGGGGGCTTTTTTATGCTCGGCAGCGAGAAAGAATGGCTATGGACGGAACGAAAAAATCATGATATGATAACGGAAGAATGCAGAATGGGAGGAAACGGGCATGTCGCTGAGCATAAAGGAGCTGATGGATATTCAGCTGGCGCTTCAGGAAAAATACAAGGGCATCTGGGAGGGAGATCACCCCGGTACCGCCAAGCATCATCTGCTCTATGCGGTGGAGGAAATCGGCGAGGTATCCGCCATCCTGAAAAAGCGCACGCCCCAGGCGGTGGTAGAGGATGATGCCGTGCGCGGGCATTTCTGCGAGGAAATGGCGGATGTATTTATGTATCTGATGGATGTGCTGCTCTGCTGCGGCGTTTCCGCCGAGGAATTTGAGCAGGCCTATCGGGCCAAGGCGGCGCGCAATCTCAAGCGGGATTTCCCGGGGGAGCATGAGAATTATCTGAAAACGGAGAGAGAATAAACGGAGAAAATTTACATTTCTTTTCTTATCGTTTCATGGACGGTTTCCTTCCCTTTATGGTATACTGAGTCAATCACCGGAAAGGGGGCGCGGGAATGATCAGCGAGGGCTATGAGCTGCTATCGCTTTTTATGCGCTACATTTTTATTGGGCTGGGCGTGCTGATTCTCTGGCGCGCCTATCGATGGATGCGCCGGGACAGCCGCGCCTACAAAAAGCAGATGCGCGCCCTGCCGGATGCCGGGCTGGTGGGCGAAATGGTGGATCTTGCCACCGGCCAGAGCCAGCCCCTGCCAAGGGAGGGCATCATGGGCGCTTCCCGGGCCTGCGATATCCGCGTGCATGGGGCGGGCGTGCGGGCCAGGCATGCGCTTTTCTTCTTTGAAGAGGGAAAGGGCCTGAAGGTGACCCCCATCCGGGGGGCCGGCGTGCTGATGGCGGGGGTGGAATTGCGCGGCCCCGCCCATGCGCTCCATGGCACCCAGCTGCAATTGGGGGAGGCCCTTCTGCGGGTGCGGCTCTTTGCCGGGCTGAATGTGCCCCATCCTGCGCAGTTCCAGCCCGATGGAATGCCGGGGGAGGAAGAAGCGGAATGGGAGGAGGAGGGCATGCCCGCCGCCTTTGCAAGCCCCTTTGCCCCGGCGGAGGAATATGCAGGCGCGTTTTCGCCGCCGCAGCCCTATGGCGGGGGGCAGATGCCCCCTGGGCAGGATAATCCGGCCTTTGAAACGGAAAACGCCCCAATCCCCGGCTATCAGGGGAATTATACCGAGGATGGCCAGATGACCTGGCAATTTGCGGCGTACCCGCTGGAGGAATTGCAAAGAATGCAGGAAATGCAGGATGCGCAGCCGATGCAGGCCGCCTACGCCCCTCCCCGGGAGGAGGAAGCGGATGAGGCGCTGCCCTATGAGAGCCCGGTTCGCCGCCGCAGAAGGAGGAGCCGCCCGTGAGCAAGGAAAAAAAGCCGCGCCGGAAGAAAAATCCCGCCCTGGCGCTGCTGGGGCCGGTGATGCTGTTTTATTTTCTGGCGTTCTTTCTGCTGGGGCTGAAGGATGCCAATTGGGAAAGTTTTCTGCTCTCCCTGGCGGTGCCGGTGATGATTCTGATTGGCACCGTGGGCATTTCCCGGCTGTTCCCGGCAGATCAGCTGCTGCTTTCGCTGACCAATTTTCTCTGCGCCCTGGGGGTGCTGATTCTCTATCGCTTCAGTCCCCAGCGGGGGCTTACCCAGGCCGTCAATTACGGCGTGGGCGTGGGCGGCATGATTCTCTGCGCCTATGTGGTGCGCTATATGCCGGGATGGAAATGGTCCACGGTGCTGATGATGGGGGGCAGCCTGCTTTTGCTTTTCCTGCCGCTGCTGATCGGCACGGAGAAAAACGGCGCCAAAAGCTGGATCAGCGTGGGCAGCGTTTCGGTGCAGCCCAGCGAAATTGTCAAGCTGGCGCTGATGCTCTGCCTGGCCTATCTGCTTTCCCAGCGGCGGGTGCTGCTTTCCATCGTTTTTGCCGGGGCGTGCCTGATGATTCTGATGCTGCAGAAGGATCTGGGCACGGCGCTGCTCTATTACGGGGTGACGCTGGTGCTGCTCTACGCCGCCACCGGCAGCCTGCCGCTGATTGGCGCGGGCCTGGCCGGGGGCTGCGGCGCGGCGGTTGTGGGGTATCAGATGTTTGCCCATGTCAAGCGCCGGGTGGCCATCTGGCTCAATCCCTGGGCGGATGTCCGGGATGCGGGGTATCAGATCGTCCAGGGGCTTATCGCCATGGTGAACGGCGGGGCCTGGGGCGTGGGCCTGGGCCTGGGCAATGCATCGGTGATTCCCGAATACTACAATGATTTTGTCTTTATGACCATCCTTAATGAATTTGGGCTGATCTTTGGCCTGATCGTGCTTTTGATGTTTCTCTTTATTATCCTCCGGGGCATCATGATCGCCAATCGCTCCCGCACGGTGTTCCATGCCCTGCTGGCCACGGCCTGCTCGGCGCTGCTGGCGCTGCAGACCTTTGTAATCATCGGCGGCAATATCAAATTGATCCCCCTGACCGGCGTTACGCTGCCCTTCATCAGCTATGGCGGCACCTCGCTGGTATCCAGCCTCTGCATCATCGGTTTTCTTCAGGGCGTTGCCAGCCGCAATGAGGCCGGCGTGCATGCCGATCGCGCCCTGGCGGAAAGGGGAGGTGAAAGCCCGTGAAGCAGCTGCACAGGAATATCAAGCGCATCGCCCTCTGCCTCTGCGCCCTTTTTCTGCTGCTGGCAGGGTATGGGGCGTATAATATCATCGTGAACGGCAATCGCTGGTTTTCCTCCTCCTCCAATACCTTTGCCCGCGCCCAGAAAAAGGATGTGATCGCCGGGGATGTATTGGATCGCGGCGGCGTGCTGCTGGCTACCACGGTGGAGGGAAAGCGGGAATACGCCGCCGATGCCGCCGTCCGCCGGGCGGTGGTGCATGTGGTGGGGGATAGCCAATCCAACGTCAATAACGGGGTGGAAGCCTTTATGGCCGCCCATCTCTATGGCTTCAATATGAGCTTTGGCGAGCGGCTTTCCTATGCCCTTTCCGGGGAAAACCGAAAGGGCGATACCCTTCATCTGACCATCGACAGCCGGCTTGCCGCCTATATCGCCAGCATCTTTCCTGCGGGCAAGGCCGGGGCGGTGGCGGTAATGAATTATCGGACGGGCGAGGTATTATCCTCCCAGTCCTTCCCCAATTTTGATCCCATGAACGTGACTGCCGCCGTCAAAAGCGATCCCCAGAAGCCCTTTTTCAATCGCTCGGTGCAGGGGCTCTATACCCCCGGCTCCACCTTCAAGATCGTGACCGCCGCTTCCGCCCTGCAGAATATGCCCGATGTGCAGGGCCGCGCCTTTCAGTGTACCGGGCTTAAAGAAATCGGCAGCCGGGTCATTACGGATGCGGGCACCGATCTGGATGCGGGGAAGATCACCCAGCATGGGCAACTGACGCTGCTTCGGGCCTTTCAGGTGAGCTGTAATAATACCTTTGCCGGGCTGGCGCTGGAAATCGGGGATGCGGCGCTCCGCAAAACGGCGGAGGGATTTGGCTTCAATGATAATTTTCTGTTTCGGGATCTGGTGGTGGAAAATTCCTCCTATCCCACGGAAAACCGCAATGAGGGCGAAATCGCCTGGACGGGCGCGGGGCAGAGCGCGCTGACGGCCTCGCCGCTGCATATGTGCATGATCGCCGCCTCCGTGGCCAATGACGGGGTAATGATGGAGCCGCGGATTCTGCTTTCCGCCGTTTCCGCCCGGGGTGAAACGCGGACGGAATTTGCCCCCCGGGCGTATCGCACCGTCATGACGGAAGCGCATGCCGCCGTGCTGCAGGAATATATGCGGGCGGTGGTGACCGGCGGCACGGGCACGGCAGCGGGTATCAGCGGCGTTAAGGTATGCGGCAAAACGGGCTCTGCCGAGGTGGATACCCAGGAAAATACCAACGCCTGGTTCCTGGGCTATCTGGATGAGGAGGACGCCCCCTACGCCCTGGCCATTGTGGTGGAGGAGGGCGGCGGCGGCGGCAGCGTGGCCGCGCCGATGGCGAAGAAAATCTTTCAGTGGCTGCTGGACAAGGAATAAGCGGATGGATTCATCCCGGAGGCAGCGCCCGCGCGGGCAGCCGGGCTTCGGGAAACGATAGGAGGAAAGAAAGCATGCTGACGGCGCTGATTATCGGCGGCTCCCGGGGCATCGGGGCGGAAATGGTGCGCGCCTTCTGCCGGGCGGGGTATTGCACGGCCTTTACCTACTGCCGCAGTAAGGAGGCGGCAATGCAGCTGCAGGCGGAAACCGGCGGGCAGGCGCTTTTCTGCGATGCCCGGCGGGAGGAGGATATGATTGCCCTGGAAGGGGAAATTTCTCATCGCTTCCGCCATCTGGACGCGCTTATCTATAATGCAGGGGTGGCCTACAGCGGCCTGATTCAGGATATGACGGCCGGGGAATGGGATGATCTGTTTGCCCTGAATACCCGCGGGGCCTTTCTGGCCACGAAATATTTCCTGCCCGGCATGATTTCGGCCCGGGCGGGGAGCATCCTGTATATTTCCTCCATGTGGGGGCAGCAGGGGGCCTCCTGCGAGGCGGCCTATTCCGCCAGCAAGGCGGCGCTGATCGGCCTTGCCAAGGCGGTGGCGAAGGAGACGGGGCCCTCCGGCGTGCGGGTTAACTGCATTGCCCCCGGGGTGATCAGGACGGATATGCTGAAGGAATATTCGCAGCAGGATTTGCAGGCCCTTGCGGAGGAAACGCCCCTCCAGCGTCTGGGCAGCGCGGCGGATGTGGCCCAGGCGGCGATTTTTCTTTCTGGTCAAAACGCGGCCTTTATTACCGGCCAGGTTCTGGGGGTAAATGGCGGGTTTGTCGTGTAGGATGGAGCAAAAGGCGCGGAATTTATCCGCGCTTTTCCGTTTTTTTCGCGCTTTTTTTTGCTGTTTTGACAAAAACTGCGAAAGTTTGTCTTCTGCCCTTCCCAGAAGGGGCAAAATCATGTATAATAGAGAGGAAAACAGGTGGGTGCCTTAACAATGCAAAGGGGTGTTGCGGCGTGAATAGCTTTCTGACCGGGTGGGGCAAGGATTTGACGAAGATTCCCGTGGGCCCGCTGGGCGTTATCGCCATGGCTGGCTGCGAGGAAATGGGCAAGAAGATCAATAACTGGCTGCAGAAATGGAATATGCTTCAGGAAACGCAGGATGAGGAATTCTTTACCGTTTCCGGCGTGAATCGGGATTCCTTCCTGATCAAGACCTATTGCCCCCGCTTCGGCACGGGCGAAAGCAAGGGCGTTGTGAAGGAGAGCGTGCGCGGCTACGACATTTATATCGTGATCGATGTATGCGCCTATAACAAGACCTACAAGATGTATGGGCAGGAGGTGCCCATGTCTCCTGATGATCATTTCGCCGATCTCAAGCGCATCATCGCCGCCATCAGCGGCAAGGCCAAGCGCATCAATGTGATCATGCCCATGCTGTATGAAAGCCGTCAGCATCGCCGCACCTCCCGCGAAAGTCTGGATTGCGCCATGGGCCTGCAGGAATTGGTGAATATGGGCGTGGATAATATCATCACCTTTGATGCCCATGATCCCCGGGTGCAGAATGCCATCCCCATGTCCAGCTTTGAAAACGTAATGCCCACCTATCAGATGATCAAGGCCCTCTGCAAGCATGAAAAGGGCCTGGCCATCGATAAGGATAATATGATGGTGGTTTCCCCGGATGAGGGCGCAATGGCCCGGAATATCTATTATTCCTCTGTTCTGGGGCTGGATCTGGGCATGTTCTATAAGCGCCGGGATTATACCACCGTGGTCAACGGCCGCAATCCCATCGTGGCCCATGAATATCTGGGCGCCTCCGTGGAGGGCAAGGATATTATCGTGGTGGATGATATGATCGCCTCCGGTGATTCCATGCTGGATCTTTGCAAGGAGCTGAAAAAGCGCAAGGCCAACCGCATTTTCGCCGTGGCTACCTTCGCTTTCTTTACCTCCGGCATCGAGGCCTTCAATAAGGCCTATCAGGAGGGCTATCTCACCCGCGTGATTTCCTCTAATCTTACCTATCGCCGGCCCGAGGTGCAGGAAGCGCCCTGGTTTATCGAGGCCGATCTGAGCAAATATATTTCCTACATTATTGCCACACTCAATCATGATCGCTCCCTGCATGAATTGCTCAATCCCTATGACCGGATCAAGAATCTGCTGGCCCGCTACAAGGCGGAGCAGGTGGCCTCCGGCATTCGCCTGGGCTGATCTGCCGGAAGCCCCAGGCCTGGGGGCGCGGGCGCGTTACAAAGAAAAATCATCGCTTTTATGTTTCATCGCCGGGGGCTGCCTGCTGAAAAGGGGCGGCCCCCGGCCTTTGCATGAAGAGAAACGAAAAAAAGTTTACAATTTGCTTTTTTCCTATTGACAAACAGGGTTAGAGATGATAAACTTTCACACGGTAAGTTAAAGCACGCTAACTTATCTGCGGGATGCAAAACCAACGACGAATGGAGATGCGTAGGATGCCCTTGGCAATGGTAAAGGTAGGGGAAACCAGTATCATCCGGAAAATTACCGGTCGGGACGATGTACGCCAGCATCTGGCCGAATTGGGCTTTGTGGTGGGGGAATCGGTCACGGTGGTAAGCGAATTGGGCGGCAACCTGATCCTTGCGGTGAAGGGCTGCCGGGTCGCGCTGGATAAGGCAATGGCGATGCGGATCATGGTTTGATCGCCTTGCCTCCGGCGGGGCGATAACGCAATAGAAGGAGGGGCCGGGAATGAAGACGCTCAAGGATGTAAAGATTGGCGAATCTGCTGTGATTGCGAAGCTTCATGGCGAGGGTGCGCTCAAGCGCCGCATCATGGATATGGGCCTGACCAAGGGGACGGAGGTATACGTCCGCAAGGTTGCGCCGCTGGGCGATCCGATGGAATTGACCGTGCGGGGATACGAATTATCCGTCCGCAAGGCCGACGCCGAATTGATCGAGGTGCTTTGATCCGTCGGTTTTATTTAACGAAAGGTTAGCGATGGCTAACAGTGATGAAGGAGGCAATACAATGGCCATTAAGATTGCCCTGGCGGGCAACCCCAACTGCGGCAAAACCACCATGTTCAATGATCTGACGGGCTCCAACCAGTATGTTGGCAATTGGCCCGGCGTCACCGTGGAAAAAAAGGAGGGAAAGCTCAAGGGCGATGCGGATGTGATCATCCAGGATCTGCCCGGCATTTACAGCCTTTCTCCCTACACGCTGGAAGAAGTGGTGGCCCGCAGCTATCTGGTGAATGAAAAGCCGGATGCCATTCTCAATATCGTAGATGCCACCAATATTGAGCGCAATCTGTATCTGACCACCCAGCTGGCCGAATTGGGCATTCCCATGGTGATGGCCCTCAATATGATCGATATCACCAAGAAGAATGGCGACCGCATTGATCTGGCCAAGCTGGGCGCGGCCCTGGGCTGCCAGGTGATGGAAACCTCTGCCCTCAAGGGCGATGGCAGCCAGGATGTGGCCCAAAAGGCGGCGGCCCTGGCCCGGAAGGGCGGTCATCGGGAGGCTCCCCATGTATTCGCCGGCAGCGTGGAGCATGCCCTGGCCCATATCGAGGATCTGATCACCCATCAGGATGGCCAGGAAAATACCCATCATCATCATGCCGATGGCAGCACCCATCAGGGCGCGATTGTCGAAGAGCATCTGGCCCGCTGGTATGCCATCAAGCTCTTTGAGCGGGATGAAAAGGTGATGGAGGAACTGAATCTGCCCCAGGGCATCAAGAACGCCATCGAAAAGGCCATTGCCGATTGCGAGGCCGAAATGGATGACGACGCTGAATCCATCATCACCAATCAGCGCTATGCCTATATCAGCCAGCTGGTATCCACCTGCGTCAGGAAGGGCAAGCCCAAGGGCTCGCTGACCGCATCGGATAAGATCGACCGGGTGGTGACCAATCGCTTCCTGGCCCTGCCCATTTTCGTGGTTATGATGTGGCTGGTGTATACCATCTCCATCGGCACCATTGGCAGCTGGGTTACGGATTTTATGAATGATACCCTCTTTGGCGAATGGATCGTGCCCGGAGTGACCGCAGGACTGGAGGCCATTGGCTGCGCGCCCTGGCTGGTCAGCCTGATTGCGGATGGCATCGTGGGCGGCGTAGGCGCCGTGCTGGGCTTTGTTCCCCAGATGCTGATTCTTTTCCTGCTGCTCTCCATGCTGGAGGATTGCGGCTATATGGCCCGCGTTGCCTTCATTATGGACCGTATCTTCCGGAAATTCGGCCTGTCCGGCAAATCCTTCATTCCCATGCTGGTAGCCACCGGCTGCGGCGTGCCCGGCGTTATGGCCTCCCGCACCATCGAGCAGGAGCGGGATCGCCGCATGACCATCATGACCACCTGCTTCATCCCCTGCGGCGCGAAAATGCCCATCGTGGGCCTGATTGCCTCCGCGCTCTTTGGCGGCTCTGCCTGGATTGCCACCTCCGCCTATTTCATCGGCGTGGCTGCGGTCATCGTTTCGGGCATTCTGCTGAAGAAATTCAAGGCCTTTGCCGGCAAGCCCGCTCCCTTCGTTATGGAGCTGCCCGCCTATCATACCCCCACCGCCACCAATGTGCTTCGCGCCACCTGGGAGCGCGGCTGGAGCTTTATCAAGCGCGCCGGTACCGTGATCGTGGCGGCCAGCGTTCTGATCTGGGTACTCAATAGCCTGTCCTTTGAAAACGGCTTCCATTACATCACCGAGGAGGCGGGCGGCGCTTCCGTGCTGGAAAATATCGGCGGCGTGATCGCGGTGCTTTTCCAGCCCCTGGGCTTCGGCAATTGGCAGTCCGCCGTGGCGACGGTGCTGGGCCTGGTTGCCAAGGAAGAGGTTGTGGGCGTGTTCGGTTCCCTTTCCTCCATGGCGGATGCCGATCTGGCGATGGAACTGGTAGAGGCTGCGGATTCCGTGGCGCTTTCTCCCATCGGTCAGGAATTCTTTGCGGGCAGCCAGCTGGCCGGGTATTCCTTCATGGCCTTTAATCTCCTCTGCGCTCCCTGCTTTGCCGCCATGGGCGCGATCAAGCGGGAAATGAACAACGGCAAGTGGACGGCCTTTGCCATCGCCTATATGTGCGGCTTTGCCTACGCCATTTCGCTGATCGTCTATCAGCTGGGCAGCTTCTTTGCCGGCTCGGGCTTTGGCCTGGGCACGGCAGCCGCGATTGTGGTGCTGGCGGCGCTGATTTATCTGCTGGTGCGCAAGAATAAATTTGATGAGCAGCATATGCTGGACAGCAAAATGAATGCGTAAACGGAATGAAAGGGAGGGATGGATGCAATGGCAAACTGGCTGGTTGGCGGCGCGCTGGTGATCATCCTGGGCGCGATTATCTGGAAAATGATCAGGGATAAGCGGGCTGGCAAGGGCAATTGCAGCTGCGGCGGCGATTGCAGCCAATGCTCCAAATGCCACTGATGGAAGGCGCCGGGGGCCTTTTCCCGGCTCTCCCCTCCTGATCCGCTTTCGGGCCCTTCGCCGTTTTTAGCATGGCGAGGGGCTCTTTTTGCGTATAATCCCGGGGCCTTTTCTTTATACTATGGATAAAAGCGGGGGAGGGAGAAAGGGCATGACGGAAAGCGCAGGAACGCAGAAAATCCAGGGCGTGATTGACGGAAGCTACCGGGATAATCTCCGCATGATCCGCAGCGCGGCCCACGGCGGGGAGAGCGAGGATGTGAAAATCCATGAATTTGAGCTGCTGGGCCGCCCGGCGGCAATCATCTATATCGACGGCATGGCCAATGATGCCAAGCTGCAGCAGTTTCTGCTGACGCCCTGCCTGGTGGCTTCTCCCCTTCCTGAGGGAATGGAAATGGAGGAGTATCTGCTCAAAAAGGTCTTGCCCCTGGGCTCTGCCGGGGCCACGGCCCAGCTTTCCGTGCTGCTTTCCCGGGTTTTTTCCGGGGACGCGGCGCTGATCTGCGATGGCATGCCCGGGGCCATTCTGGCGGATGTCAAGGGCTTTTCCAAGCGCGCGCTGAATCAGCCCATCAATGAAACGGTGATTCTGGGGCCGCATGAGGCCTTTGGGGAGACGCTGCGTGATAATGTGGTGCTGATTCGCCGGCTGCTGCCCTCGCCGCAGCTGATCAGCGAAAGCATGACGGTGGGAAACGCCGCGCCCACCCGGCTGTGCCTGATGTATATAGACGGCGTGGCCCGAAGGGAAACGGTGGAGGAGGTGCGCCGCCGCCTGCGGGGCTGCAACGTGGATTATGTTTCCAGCGCCGGGATGCTGGAGCAGCTGCTGGAGGACAGGCCCTTTTCGCTTCTGCCCCAGATGGTATCCACCGAAAGGCCGGATCGGGCGGTGAGCTTTCTAAACGAGGGCCAGGTGCTGATCGCCATGGAAAATTCGCCCCTGGTTCTGGCCGTGCCCATTGGCTTTCTGCATCTGTATCACGCCCCGGATGATACGGCGCTGCGCTGGCAGTACGGCACGTTTCTGCGGTTGCTTCGCATGTCCGGGGTGCTGATTGCGCTGCTGCTGCCGCCTTTGTTTGTATCGCTGACCATTTTTCATCCGGAGGGCATGCCCCTTTCGCTGATGACCTCGGTAATGGAAACCCAGGCCCGGGTGCCCCTTTCCCTGTTTTCCTCCATGCTGCTGATGCTGCTGATTTTCAGCCTGATCAATGAGGCGGGGGTGCGGGTGCCCGGGGCCATGGGCGGCAGCCTGTCCATCGTCAGCGGCCTGATTCTGGGCCAGGCGGCGGTGCAGGCCGATTTATTCAGCCCGCTGGTGATTATCGTGGTGGCCTTAAGCGGCCTGGGCAGCTATGCCGTGCCCACCTATTCCCTGACGCTTTCCATCCGCATTGCCCAGCTGCTGCTGGTGCTTTTTTCCGGGATGGCGGGCTATCTGGGCATGATTCTGGGGTTGTTTCTGCTGCTTACCCGTCTATCCGGGCTGCGCAGCATGAATCAGCCGTATTTTGCTCCCTATGCGCCCCGGCGGCCCGCCAATCCCGATGGCTTTCTGCGGCTGCCCATCTGGCGGCAGCGGCTGCGGGGCGGCATGAGCAATCCCTGCGAAATGGAAAAGACCCGGGGCCCCATGCGGGCCTGGGCCAGAGACGGGGAGGAAAAATGAAGCAGGAAGCGCCGCTGATGGGACGGACGGAAACCCGGGTGCATTCTCAGGAGGAAATGATCAGGCAGCGGGAGAAAGCCGGGCTTCGGGATCGGGGCGCGCTGGGCGGCATCAGCCTCTATGGGCAATTGGCTATCGGTCTTTCCCTCTATCTTTATGCCGAGGTCAGTACGCCGGGCTATCTTTCGCTGCTGCTGCTTTTTCCCTATCTTTTGCTTCTGCTTCTGCTTGCCTGGCAGCTTCTTAGACGGGCGGAGCCGGGGCGGGGCGTGCTTGCCTCTGCGCTGGGGGAATTGTGGGGGCGCGTAATGGGCTGCTTTCTTGGGCTGCTTGCCTGGCTGGACGGGCAAATGGCCTTCTATGCCCTGTGCGCCGTGGTCAGCCATATTCTGCCCACGGCCAGCCTGCTGCTTTCGGCCCTTGCCATTGCGGCGGCTATGGCCCTGGCCCTTAACGGGGATGGGGCGGCGGGCCTGCCGCGGCTGGCACGACTGATGCGCTGGGTGCTGCTGATCATGCTGGCGGCCTGCGGCATCGCGGCGCTGCCCCATGGCAACGGCGGCAATTTCTTTCCGCTGCTGGGCTATGGGCTGCCCTCGATTTTTCGGGGCGGGCTCTGGATGACGGGCTGCGCGGCCGGGGCCTGCTTTCCGCTTCTGCTGCCGGGGGGCGCGGGGGAGATGCGCCTGCTTTCCCGGAAAAGGCGCTATGCCCTGGGGCCTGCGTTTCTGGCGCTGGCGCTTGGCTGCCTGACCGCGATGCTTTCCGCATGCCTTATGCCGGTGTATGCCCTTGCCCGGCCTGCAACGGCGGGGGAGCGGCTGCTGATGCTTTCCCGGATCAGCCCGTCCGTGGTGGTCTGGTCGCTGAATGTGGGGGCGGTGATGCTGGTGCTTCTGTTTGCCCTGGGGGCGGGGGTGCAGCGAAGCGGAGAAATGCTGGCCTATGCGGGCGGCAGAAAAGGGGGATCTCCCTGGCTGACGGCGCTGCTGCTGCTTTCCTATGTTCCCTGCGGCGCGCTGCATACCCAGGCGGCGGAGGGGCTGCTTCGGGCCGCTGCGCCCCTGCGCGGGGCGGGCATGCTGCTGGCGCTGCTGCTTTTGTGGCTGGGCAGTATTTTCAGGAAACGAAGGAAAATGGAGGAGAATGAGGAAACGGCATGAAAAGAATGCTGCTGCTTTTGCTTTTTTGCTGCTGCCTGCCCCTTGGGGGCTGCATGGGCCGCCAATTGGAGGAGCAATTATTGGTGATCATTCTTGCGGTGGATGAAACCCAGGAGGGGCTCATCCATCTTTCGGTCAAAGCGCCCAGCAATGCGGGCAGCGGCGCAGGCGATGCGACGGCCTCCGAAAACGGCGGGGAGCAGCAGGGCTATCTGATGCTGGAGGCCACCGGCGAGAGCTTTCTTTCCGCCGTTAACGTTCTGCATGCCACCACCCCGCGCACGCTGAATTTTTCCCAGGTGCGGGAGGTGGTGATTGCGGAAGCACTGGCCCGAAAAGAGGATTTTCCGCTGCTGCTTTTCAATATCGGCGCCCTGCCCAGAATGCGCAGCGCCGCCGCCGTGGTGATCTGCCGGGGGGAGGCGCGGGAAATGGCGGAAAACCAGAAGCCCTATGTGGGTACCCGCCTCAGCCGCTATGTGGAAACCACCCTGGCCAATTACGCCGGGAAGGGCTATGTGCCTCTGACTACCCTTGGGGAGGGCACGGGCAGCCTGGGCTATGGCTTTCAGGATCCGCTGTTTATCTATGGCGCGGTGAATGCTTTTGCGCAGGCGCAAAAGCGCGCCGGGGAAAATGAACTGAATACCGCCGCCGGGCAGCTGCCCAGAAAGAGCGCCAACCCTGTGGAATTATTCGGCGCGGCGGCAACGGATGGAAAAAGCGTCAGCGGCGTGCTGACGGGCTATGAAATGTCGGTGCTGCATTTTCTCTGGGGCAGCGGCGAATCCCTGAGCGTGGAAACGCCCTCGGGCGGCATGATGCCCGTGTATGCCCGCTCGCCCGCCACACTGGGGGTCAGAATTCGGGATGGCGAGGCCTGCCTTACGGTATCCTTGGTGTGCGAGGGGCATTTTGCCCCGGGCTATCAGCCGGATGCCCGGAAAATCAGGGATAAAATTGCCCGGGATATCCGCGATGTGATTGAGCATATGCAGGAAATGCGCTGCGACGGCGCGGGCTTTGGGCATCATGCAGTACGCACCTGCCGGACGGTGGCGGAATGGGAAAGGCTTCACTGGCGGGACATGTATTGCCGGGCGGAAATTGAGGTTTCCGTTTCGGTGCAATTGCGGGCGGTGTAGCCCTTTACAGAAGCGCAAGGGCGCAAAGGGCCAGATACCCCGGCGCGCCCAGGCAGCTGGCCACCGCCCAATTGACCGGGTTGAGCCCGGGAAAATGCAGCCCGCCGCTCAGCAGCAGCGCCGCCGCGGCCCAGAAAATCCGCCTGGCCCAGCGGTAAAGGGGGCTGCTTCCCCGGCTGGAAAGGGAAAAGCACAGCAGCAGCACGATCCATACCGTTAGGGCAGCCAGATACAGACAGTGGGCAGTGGTCATTTTCAATCGCCTCCCCATGATCCTATGCGGAATGATTGACAAGCATGCCCGCGCAGGTGTAAAATAAGGGTATCCTTGCTTTTATTTGGAGGTAATGACCATGGGCATCATTCCGTCCCGGAATCTGGAAGAACAGCGCCGCGAAGAAAACGGCGTGGTATACTTTGACCGCGGCATCGTGGAAGGGAAAAACGGCCGCAAATACGCCCGCTATGCGATTCAGACCCATTTCGTCCAGCGCGGCGAAAGCCAGAAGGAGCTGGTGGAAAAATATGTCCGTCCCCTGTATCAGGAGGGGGATATGCTCTCCTTTGGCGCGAAGGTCATGTGCATGTGCGTGGAATCCGTCAAAACCCGCGATGAGGTGAAGCCCGGCTTCTGGGCCAATCTGCTCTGGCGCTTTGCCGGCATCAATCATACGGGCGTGGGCATGCATGAGCCCTATAAGCTGCAGCTGGTTATTGATATCTGCGGCCTGCCCCGGGTGCTGCTGGCGGTGGTCTGCTCGGCGGTGACCAAGCTATTTGGCATTCACGGCGTATTCTATAAGGTCTGCGGCAAGGGCGTGGGCGGCATCGACGGCTTCTATTTCCGCTCCAGCTTTGATGTGTATAAGCAGATGGCGCTGATCAATCCCGAAAATCCCAATGAGCTTTGCGATGCCCTGTATCAGGAAACGGGCATTCCCGTGGTGCTGATGGACGCCAATGATCTGCAGCGGGATCAGCTGGGCAAATCCAAGGATTTCCCGCTGACCGATGAAGAAATTCAGGACGCCATGCAGGATAATCCCTCCGGTCAGGGCGATGAATTGACCCCCCTGATTCTGATTCGTCCCATTGCCTGAGAAGGGCAGCGGCCCTCGCTGGGTATATTCCCGGCGGGGGCTTTTTTGATTCATAAAAAACGGCCCCTTGCCGCCGGGAAGGGCAGCAGGGGGCCATGATGGCAAGCGGGGGGATTATTCGGTTCTTTGTCAAATGTTGGGGTGTAAAGAGAACGACAGCAGAATTCTCTTCC
>CAZJUJ010000061.1:0-16064 GCA_964549135.1 uncultured Oscillospiraceae bacterium
TGCGGGAGGAGACTTTTGAGTCAAAAGTCCCCTCCCGCACCCTCCCGAAAACCAAAGGAAAGGGACGAGGTTTTTGCGGGAGGATGCTTTTGCGTCAAAAGCACCCTCCCGCACCCTCCCGAAAACCGGCTCTGGATGTTTCATGGAGGGATAAAACCAAGTTGAATGCCAGAGAAGCAAAAGAGAGAAGGTTGTAAAGAATAAAACAGCAATGTCCTATCAAGCACAGTAACATTGCTGTTGTTTGCGTTATTGCTTTTCTTTTTTGCTTCACTGGCATTCAATCTGGTGTTTTTCTTTTTGTTTCATCCAGAGCCGGTTTTCGGAGGCGGGGCGGGGTGCTTTTGACTCAAAAGTGGTTCTCCGCAAAAATCATCCCCCGTCCCCGTTCCATTAGCGCACCCGGGAGCGGAAGGGGAGGGTGAGCGCGTAGACGCAGGCGGCGCACAGCACCACAGCCGCGCCCACGCCGGTATCCAGATAATAGGCGGCCACCAGCCCGGCGATGCCGGAGAACAGGCCGATCAGCACGCTGAAGAGCGCATGCTGCCAGGCGGTGCGGGAAATATTGCGCGCGGCGGCGGCGGGCAGAATCAGCAGCGCATTGATCAGCAGCACGCCCACCCAGCGGATGGAGAGCATCACCGCAATGGCCACCAGCGAAACAAAGGCATATTCTACCCACTTGGTTTTTACCCCCCGGCTCTGGGCCAGGGCAGGATTGACCGCCGTAAGCAGCAGCCGGTTATAGAGCAGCGCCCATGCGCCCACCCCCAGGGGCAGCGCCAGCAGCAGCCAGAGCAGATCCCCCGGCGAAACGGATAACACATCCCCTGCCAGCAGGCCGGAATACTTGGAAAAGCTGCCGTTCCGGGAAAGGATCAGCAGCCCCACCGCGATGCCGGTGGAGGAAAAGACGCTGATAATGGTATCGGCAGATGCGCCGCCGCTGCGATTGATCTTGGAAATCATCACCGCCCAGGCCACGCCGAAAACGATCATGCTGATCAATTCGTTCTGCACGCCCAGCAGCATGCCGATGCCCACGCCTGCCAGGGCGCTATGGCCCAGGGCATCGGAAAAAAAGGCCATTCGCCGGTTCACCGCCATGGTGCCAAAGAGCGCCAGCAGCGGCGTCAGCAGCAGCATCGCCAGCAGCGCGTTTTTCATAAACGCAAATTGGAAGCATTCAAAGGGCAAAAGCCAATCCATGATCTGATAGATCGTATTCAAGGCACGGTCTCCTTTGGCAATGGAAGGGATGGGGCAGCGCCCCTTTCATCCTTCGGGGCGTTCCCTTAATCCTGCCGGTCTAATTCTTCCTCCGTCAGGCGCGCCATTTCGTAAATGAACCGGGCGCAGGGGCGGGCCTTATAGAATTCGGCGGTACGGGGGGTAGGGATGGGCGAGGGACCCACCGAGGGCGGCAGATTCAGCAGATCCCGGCAGAGCAGCGCGCCGAATTCTTCCTGGAATGCCAGGCAGACCCGCTGGCCCCGGGCATAGCAGGCCTGCTTGGCGGCCTGATCCGGGCCATCCACCGAGCCGTACTGGCAGCCAATGGCCAGCATGCCGCCGGTCACCGCGCCGCAGACCTCCCGCATCCGGGCCACGCCCGCCCCCAGCGCCGCAGAAACGCGCAGGGCCTGCTCTTTCTCAAAGCCAAATCTTTCGGCAAAGGCGGCGAAAACGGCCTGAGAGCAATTGTAGCCCTCCATAAATAATTCAACCGCCCGCTCGGGAATGGGTGTATTCATTCGTATTTCCTCCTTGTGCCCGGGGCGCGCCCACGCGAAAGGTTTTTTCAAAGGCGGGGGAGGCAAATACCTCCTCCGGCGCGCCGGCGCATAGCACCTTTTGATTGATCAGCACCACATAATCGGCATATTGCCGCACCAAATCCCAATCATGGGATACCATCAGAATGGCCAGATGATGGGCCTCCCGCAGGGCGGATACCGTCTGCAGAAAGAGGGAAAGGCCATTCTGATCCACGCCGGATACCGGCTCATCCAATACCAGTAGATCGGGCAGCGGCGTCAGCGCCATGGCCAGCAGCACCCGCTGCAGTTCGCCGCCGCTGAGCGCCCCCAGCCGCTTGTTCATCAGCCCTGCCGCCCTGGTTTCCTCCAGCGCCGCCCGGACCGCTTTTTTCGTTTCCTGGCTGACCCCCAGCCATACCGGCCGCCGGGAGAGCGCCCCCGCCATCAGATCGCATACCGTCAGGGGCATTTCCCGATCAAAGGGTAATTGCTGGGGCACATAGCCGATCCGGGGCGCGGGGAAATCATGACCGTGGGCATCCACATGGCGGATGGTGCCGGTGTGGGGCGTCTGGCCCAGCAGGGCGCGGATCAGGGTGGTTTTTCCCGCGCCGTTGGGGCCCACCAGAGCGGTCAACTGGCCGCAGTGGATATGAAAATTAATATCGCTGACCAGGGTATCGCCCCCGGCGGTTACGCCCACATCGGAAAATTCAATCCGGCAAAGGCCGCAGTCATGCTTCATCGCCATCATCCATATCCGGATCCATTTCCGGGATATCCTCCTCCGCCACGGCGGGAACGGCTGCAGAGGCCATGAGGGCCCGCAGCTGCGCCTCGATTTCAGCAGAAATTTCGGGATGCTCCTTCAGGAACTGGCGGGTATTATCCCGGCCCTGACCGATGCGCTGATCATGATAGGAGAACCATGCGCCGCTCTTCTGGATAATATCCTTTTCCACTGCCATATCCAGCAGGCTGCCCTCCTTGGAAATGCCCTGACCGTAGATCAGATCAAATTCGCAGGAGCGGAAGGGCGGGGCCACCTTGTTTTTGACCACCTTCACCTTGGTGCGGTTGCCGATGACCTCGCTGCCGTTTTTCAGCTGCTCGCCCCGGCGCACATCCAGCCGCACGGAGGCATAGAATTTCAGCGCCCGGCCGCCGGGGGTGGTTTCGGGATTGCCGTACATCACGCCCACCTTTTCACGGATCTGATTGATGAAAAGGGCGATGGCGTTGGTCTTGGCTACCACGCCGGTCAATTTGCGCATGGCCTGGCTCATCAGCCGGGCCTGAATGCCCACGAAGGAATCGCCCATTTCGCCGTCGATTTCGGCCCGGGGCACCAGCGCGGCCACCGAGTCGATGACCACAATATCAATGGCCCCCGAGCGCAGCAGCGCCTCGGCAATCTCCAGCGCATCCTCGCCGCAGTTGGGCTGGGATACATACAATTCATCGATGTTGACACCCAGATTCTTGGCGTAGTTGGGATCCAGGGCATGCTCGGCATCGATAAAGGCCGCCGCGCCGCCCATCTTCTGCACCTCTGCCACCACATGCAGCGCCACGGTGGTTTTGCCCGAGGATTCCGGGCCGAATACCTCCACAATGCGGCCCCGGGGAATGCCGCCCACGCCCAGCGCCACATCCAGATCCAGGCAGCCCGTGGGCACGGTTTCCACCTGCATGGCGGTTTTATCCCCCAGCTTCATGACGGTGCCCTTGCCGAATTCCTTTTCGATGGAGGAAAGGGTCTGCTCCAGCGCCCGCAGCTTTTCCTGCTGGGTCGCCTCCAGATTTTTCATATCCTTTTTGTCGCTTGCCTTTTTAGCCATTGTTTTTTATCTCCTTTTGCAGTATATGCAATGCCGTCTGAACCGTCATTCTGCGGATGCCCTGGCGGCTGCCCCGGAACTGCAGCCGATACACCCGCTCGCCGCCGGGAAACGCAAGCCCTACATACACCAGCCCCACCTTTTCCCCGGTGGGCCCGGCATAGCCGGTGGTGGAAAGGGCATAATCCGCGCCGAATTTTTCTCTGGCGCCCCGGGCCATCTGGGCCGCGCAGGCCGCGCTGACCGCCGAATGCTGCCGGAGCGTCTCTTCAGATACCGAAAGCATGCGCGCCTTGACCGCATCCTGATAGGCGCATACGCCCCCCAGAAAGGAGGCGCTTGCCCCCGGCACATCGCAGACGGCGGCGGAGAGCATGCCCGCCGTCAGGCTTTCGGCTGTGCAGAGGGTAAGCCCCTGCCGGATGAGCGTTTCCACCACGCTTTGGGCGCTCATGGCGTTTCCCCTTTAAATACATCCCGGGCGCTCCAGAAATACTGCACGCCGCTCCATACCGTCATGATCGCCATCAGGATGGAAAGCACCAGCGTCAGCACATGGCCCAGGGGCAGAAGCATCCCGGAAAGGACGCAGAAAAACTGCAGGTTGGTTTTGATTTTGCCCAGCCAGCCGGCGGCAATCACATTGCCCTTGCCCACTGCCACCAGCCGCAGCCCATCGACCATCAGTTCCCGTGCGGCAACGATGGAAACGGCCCAGGCGGGAATGCGCCCATCCGCCGCAAGAAAAATCATGGCGGTAAGCACCAGAATTTTATCCGCCACCGGATCGGCAAATTTGCCGAAGGTGGTAACGATATTCTGCTTTCGGGCAATATAGCCATCCAGGAAATCGGTAATCGCCGCCAGGGCAAAAACTGCCGCTGCCCAGACGGGCTGCCCCAGCGCCCACAGCGCCAGGCAGACGGGAATCATAATAATCCGCAGGATCGTCAGCCAATTGGGAAGATTCATCCTTGCGCCTTCCTTTCCCTCAATGCTTCTGCTTACATTCTTTTCCGGGGATGGAAAAGGCCCTCTGCCCAATCCGCCACCCGGTAGGCCAGCTTCTGATGCTTTCTTTCCGCGATGGCCGCCTCCAGCGCGCCCCGGTGATATTCATTGTTATTGGGCTGGCGGCGCACCGCCTCCCGAAACGCCTGATGGGCGGAGCCGTACTGATGCATTTTCAGCAGGATCTGCCCCTGCAGGTAATACCATTCATCATCCTTCTGATCGGCGCGGCCCAATTGCATCAGCGCGTTTTCCAGCCGATCCTGATCAATCAGCCGCCGGGCGATGCTCTTGGCCTGCTCTGCAGGAAGCGTATGAAAGCCCACCTTCCTTTCGGCGGAAAGGCGCAGGGCCTCCTCATAGGCCAGATTCAGGCGAATCAATTCCTCCTGGGCCTTCTGCTGGGCCTCCCGCTCCACAAACAGATCGGGATGGCAGGCCTTGACCCGGGTGCGATAGGCCTGATGCACCTGGGCCTCATCCGCCCCCGTATTCAGCCCCAAGACTTCAAACGCATTCAAGGGATTCATCCTTTCTTCCGGCATTCGCCCTGCATGGGGCGGCGCCGCTTCCAAAAAGGGAACGCAGGCAGGCGGGGTTTACACCGGCTCCCTGCGGATATCTGCGCCCAGCGCGCGGAGCTTTTCCTCAATATGCTCATAGCCCCGCTCAATATACCCCGGCTCATAAATCTCCGTGGTGCCCTTGGCCATCAGCCCCGCCACCACCAGCGCCGCCCCGGCCCTTAAATCGGTGGCGGTTACGGGCGCGCCGTATAATTCGCTGACGCCCTCGATAATGGCCGTCTGATCCAGGATGCGCACCCGCGCGCCCATGCGCTGCATTTCGTTGAGGTGCTTGAACCGGGATTCAAAGATGGTTTCAATCACGATGGAATCCCCGCTGGCCATGGTCAGCAGCGCGCTCATGGGCTGCTGCAGATCGGTGGGGAAGCCGGGATATTCCTGGGTTTTGATATTGACCGCCCGATGCGCCCGCACCGTGCGCACCCGGATGGCGTCATCCATATCGGATACCTGCACGCCCATTTCCAGCATTTTGGCGGAAAGCGCCTCCATATGGGTGGGGATGCAGCCCCGGATCACCACATCGCCCCGGGTGGCGGCGGCGGCAATCATCAGCGTGCCCGTTTCGATCTGATCGGGGATCACGGTATAGACGCTGCCATGAAGATGGCTTTTGCCGGTGATGCGGATGGTATCCGTGCCCGCGCCCTTGACCCGGGCGCCCATGGAATTGAGAAAATTGGCCAGATCCACGATATGGGGCTCCTTGGCCGCGTTATAGAGGATGGTCACGCCCTCCGCCTTGGCGGCGGCCAGCATGGCGTTGATGGTGCCGCCCACGGTAATGCGGTCGAAAAACACCCCCGCCCCCGACATCCTTCCCTTGGCGGAAATCATGGCGCCCCGATCCTCTACCTCCGCGCCCAGGGCACGGAAGGCCTTGAGATGCTGATCCACCGGGCGATTGCCGATGGTGCAGCCCCCGGGATAGCCCACCTCCGCCTGGCCGCAGCGGCCCAGCAGCGCGCCCAGCAGATAATAGCTGGCCCGCATCCGCTGGCTCTGCTTATAGGGCACATGATACCCCGTTACACTCCGGGGATCCACCGTCATTCGCCGGGCGGCAGGATCATAATCCACCTTTGCCCCCAGATCCCGCAGAATATCAACCAGCACCCGCACATCTTCAATATCCGGCAGGTTTTCAATGGTGCAGGGATCATCGGAAAGCAGGGTTGCGGGAATGACCGCCACCGAGGTATTTTTGCCGCCGGAAACATAGGTTTCGCCCATCAGCGGGGTTCCGCCCGTAATAAGCAGCTTGTAGGAATCCATTCGGCCGTGTCCTCCTCGCTTACAGAAAAGATGCATTATCTATCATATTATAGCATATGGAAGGGCGTTTGTTAAGATGTTTTTCGTTTTTTCCTCCTCGCCCGCAGATTTGGCGCGGGGCAGCGCCGCTTTATCGCCCGTTTGCAAGCCCGGGCATTTTCCCCAGCGTCTTAATCAGCGGCACCCCCAGCAAATAGCAGGCCGCCGCCTCGCCCGCGCCCACGCTGATGATATTCAGCAGCCAGGAGCCGCCGATCATCCAGTAGAGCAGCGGCCCGATCACCAGCGCATTGGTAAGCACCGGCATGGCCGCCGCCAGATATAGATTCCCCCGCATTTTCCGGGTGAGCAGCGCGGCCAGCAGGGTGGCCAGCGTGCCGAATATCCAATCCTGCCAGGAAGAGCAGATCAGGTTTGCAAGCAGGCAGCCAATGGCCAGCCCGGGCACCGCAGCCGGGGTCAGCAGCGGCAGCAGCGCCATCGCCTCCGCGATGCGCACCTGCACCGGCCCGAAGCTCAGCGCTTGGAGCAGAATCGTCAGGCCAGCATACAGCGCTGCGATAATCCCGCTCAGACACAGGTTTTTGACAGTGAAAAAGCTTTTCATGTCAATATTCTCCTTTCCAGCCGAAAAACAGTCGGCCCGGATCAATATATCATAATTTTTTCTGCATGGCAAGCGGCGAACCGGCGCATGCTAATGCCATGACGCATGCGGCGGATCCCTTTCCATCCGGCAGCACTGCGCTGCGGGCGCGCCTCAGGGAGGCGGGCGGCGGCGCAGGTCACACGCATGGAAAAGCGTTGATCCCGGCAGGATGGCTGCGGGCGCAGGCAGCCGTCAGCGCGTCTCTTTGATCGGAAAGGAGTGCAGAAAAAAATGAGCGAAAAGCGAAATCAGTGCATCCATTGCAGCGTGGAATCCTGCCGCTATCTCCGGCAGGATCAGGGAATCTGCTCCCTGGATAGTATTCAGGTGGCCCCGACGCCTATGGCCTACTCCGGCGACCCCGCCGATGAGAGCATGTGCCAGAGCTATCATTGCAAATGAGCCAGCGGAAAAAGAAAAAAACGCCGAAAAACCCCTCCCGCGATCCTGTCTTTGATGCGGCAAATGTGGCCTCCGCCGCTGAATGCACCGGCCTGCTGACCGCGCAAATCCAAACGCCTCAGGAGGGCGAGGCCCTCTCCGCGCCGGAGGCCATCCACCCCATCCGCACAGACGGGGAAGAACGGGGAGAAGAACGGGGGAAATAATTGCGGGAGGAGACATTTGAGTCAAAAGTCCCCTCCCGCACCCTCCCGAAAACCATGGAACGGGGATAATTTTTGCGGGGAGGATGCTTTTGTGTCAAAAGCACCCTCCCACACCCTCCCGAAAACCACCTCTGGATGGAACAAAAAGAAAAACACCGGATTGAATGCCAGTGAAGCAAAAGGAAGCAAATCGTAAGAAAGAAAACAGCAATGTCCTCACCAAACGCGAGAACATTGCTGTTTTCTTTTTTGTTGCCACTCCTTTTTGCTGATCTGGCATTCAATCTGGTTCTATCCCTCCATGAATCATCCAGAGCCGGTTTTCGGGATGGAGTCTCTTCGAAGGCCAAAGCCTTTCTTTTCTTTGCTCCACTGGCATTCAACCTGGTTCTATCCCTCCATGAATCATCCAGAGCCGGTTCTCGGGATGGAGTCTCTTCGAAGGCCAAAGCCTTTCTTTTCTTTGCTTCACTGGCATTCAACCTGGTTCTATCCCTCCATGAACCATCCAGAGCCGGTTTTCGGGAGGGTGCGGGAGGGTGCTTTTGACGCAAAAGCATCCTCCCGCAAAAAATATCTCCCGTCTCCTCTCCCCCGTTTCTGTGAAAAAAGGCGGGGTTTTGGGGGGCGCGAAAAGCGCAGGGAATAAAGGGCACAATGATTGAGCGAAAAGATGCAGAATTGGGAAAAACAGGCAGCGAAGGCGGGCCAGGGGTTGACAGGAATGCGGCGGGGCGGTATACTTTGAGTGAAAATAAGAGAACACAAGTTCTCATTAATGGAAGGGGGAGTGAGCCATGCGGGAGAGCGGCATTTATCTTCGGCTGATGGCGGAGATGTATTTAAGGGGGGTAAGCAGCCAGATGCTGGCGGAAAGGATTGGGGTGCATTATGCCACGCTGCGCAGGAAGCTGCGGGGGCAGGCGCCGCTGCTGCTGGCGGAGGCGCTGCAGATCAAGGAAGCGCTGAACTGCGATTTTCCGCTGGAGGAACTATTCAAAAAACGGGGCGATGCGGCATGACGGAAACGGATATTCTCGCCTTTGCCCGGTCAAAGGCCGGGCTGGCCGCCGCCCGGGAATTTGTCTCCGGCGCGCATTATCTGGATAACATGATCGCCATGCGCCTTTCCCGGCTGGATGCGGTGCGCAGCCGCGCCACCCAGGTGAACCGCGCCCTGAGCGGCATGCCGGGCAGCGGCAATATCGCCGATCGCATGGGCGATGCTGCGGCGGAATTGGCTGATCTGGAGCAGGAATTGCTGGCCGATTATCATGCGCTGCTGGCAAAACAAAAGGAAATCGGCGCGGCAATCCGCCGGATCCCCGATGAGCGATACGCTATGGTGCTGGAAATGCGCTACCTGCAGCAGCGGCCCTTCCCCCGCATCGCTATCGCCCTCTCCTATGATGAACGCCAAATCTACCGCTTCCACGAAAAAGGCCTGCGCCACATCGCCGCCCAAATCGCCGCCGGGGAGGTGGAAACGGGGACGGGGGAAGGAACGGGGATTTTTTTGCGGGAGGATGCTTTTGCGTCAAAAGCACCCTCCCGCGCCCTCCCGAAAACCGGCTCTGGATGATTCATGGAGGGATAGAACCAGGCTGAATGCCGGTGAAGCAAAGAAAAGAAAGGCTTGTCCCTCAAAGAAATTCCATTCCGAAAACTGGCTCGGGATGGAGCATGGCAAGTTCCTGTCCAATTGAATGCCAGATCAGCAAAAAGGAGCAGCAACAAAAAAGAAAACAGCAATGTTCTCGCGTTTGGTGAGGGCATTGCTGTTTTCTTTCTTACAATTTACTTGCTTTTGCTGCTCTGGCATTCAATCCGGTGTTTTTCTTTTTGTTTCATCCAGAGGTGGTTTTCGGGAGGGTGCGGGAGGGTGCTTTTGACGCAAAAGCATCCTCCCGCAATAATCCCGTTTCATCCCCTGGTTTTCGGAAGGGGAGCGGGGGAACCACTTTTGACACAAAAGTGGTTCCCCCGCAAATATTTCTCCGTTCCTTCCCCGTCCTCAGCCCTTGACGGAGCCGATGAGTGCGCCCTTCACGAAGTGCTTCTGCACGAAGGGGTACACAGCCAGGAGGGGAGCGGAGGCGATAAAGATGAGGGCGTATTTCATGGTAGAGGCCAGGTAAGCGCGGCGGGTAAGGGCCACGATCATGGCCTCGTCCAGGGAGTTGGGATCGATTGCCTCAAGCGCCATTTCGTTCATGAGCAGGATACTGCGCAGCACGATCTGCAGGGGCTGATAGGTCTGCTTATTGACATAGACCAGGGCGGTGAAATAGCCGTTCCAATGGCCCACGGCATAATACAGCGCGATAACGGCGATAATCGGCTTGGCCAGGGGCATGGCGATGGAGAAGAAGGTTCTCATATCGCCGGCGCCATCGATAAAGGCCGATTCGTAAAGCTCGTTGGGGATGGAGGTTTGGAAGAAAACGCGGGTGATAATCATATTATAGATGGAGATACCGTTAAGCAGGATCAGTGTCACGGGGGTATCGATGAGGCCCACCTGCTTGACGATCAGATAGGTGGGGATCAGGCCGCCGCCGAAATACATGGGGATGAGGAAGAACATATTGATCAGATTGCGGCCGGGCAATTCCCGCTTGCTGATGAAATAGCCGGCGGGGATGGTCAGCAGCAGATTAAAGAGGGTGCCCAGGATGGTATAGATGCAGGAATTGCGATAGCCCATCCAGATGCGGCTTTCGTTGAAGGCCATCTGATAGGATTCCCAGGTAAAGCCCACGGGCCAAAGCACCACATTGCCCGCCACCACCTCTTTGGGCTCGGAAACGGAGGCGATCACGGTAAAATACAGGGGATAGATCAGCAGCAGCAGGATAATGACCAGCAGGGAAATATTGATGATATCAAAGAGCAGGCCATCATTCTTGATGCGGTTTTTCTTGGGGATGATATCCTTATTATTATGCGCCATGGCTGTCATTTCATTTCCTCCTTTCCTTACCAGAGGCTGATTTCGGTCAGCTTCTTGGAGATGGTATTTACGAAGAAGAGCATCAGCACGTTCACCAGGGTATTGAAAAGGCCGATGGCGGAGGAGAAGCTGAATTGCCCGCCCAGGAGGCCCAGATCATAAGTATAGGTAGAAATAATGCGGGAAGCCTCCATATTGAGGGAATTCTGGAGCAGGAAGATCTTTTCAAAGCCCAGGCTCAGCACGCTGCCGCATTTCATGATCAGCATGATGATGACGGTGGGCAGGATGGTGGGCAGATTGACATGGGTGATGATCTGGATGCGGGAGGCGCCATCGATGCGGGCGGCCTCAATCAGCTCGGGGGATACCCCGGCCAGGGCAGCCAGGAAGATGATGGAATTCCAGCCCAGCTCCTGCCATACGCCGGACCATACCACGACGGAGGGGAAATACTGGGGAATGGCCAGCCAATCCTTGGGCTGCACCCCGAAGACCCCCAGAATGGTATTGAATGCGCCGCCATTCTTGCTCAGCATCAGGGTGATCATGGAGCAGAGCACCACGGTGGAGATGAAGTGCGGGGCGTAGGAAACCATCTGCACGGTTTTCTTGAATTTGTTGGAGCGCACCTCATTGAGCATCAGGGAAAAGATAATGGGCAGGGGATAGGTGCAAAGGGAGTAGAGCGTAATGGACAGGGTATTGCGGATCAGCTCCCAGCAGATGGGCAGAGAAAGAAATTTCTCAAAATATTTCAGGCCCACCCAGTCGCTGCCGGTGATGCCCTTGCTGGTGCGGAAATTGCGGAAGGCAATCTGCAGGCCGTACATGGGCCAGTAATTGAAAATCAGCAGATAGATGATGGCGGGCAGCACCAGCAGATACATCTGCCAGCGATTGCGCATCACGCGCAGCGTCTTAAATCTCCTTTTTTGCTTGAGTACCGATTTCACTTCGGCGGTCATGGGCATTCCCTCCTTTTCAATATGAATAGTATACAAAAATCGTCCCCCCTTCGCTATCGAAAAAAACGGACAAAAGCTGGTCTGTTTGGGACTTTTCGGACAGGAAAAGCCCGGATGAGAAGAAAAACACCAAGAATTGTCCGAAAAATCATATTGTGCCGGCCGAGAAATGACCATATAATTTAGTCACAAAAACTTTTGAAGGAGGACCCCTACATGACCAAGCGGATTCTGTCTCTGGCGCTGGCTCTGATCATGGTTTGCGCCTGCGGCGCGGCTGTGGCCGAGAATGTATGCCCCTACACCAGCGAAATGAACACCTACACCTATTGGGAGCCCGAATGGCCCATCATCGCGGAAGGCGAAAAAATGACCGTCACCGTGGCTACCGCCGTGAACTCTTCCTATTACAAGGTTCCCGAAGAAACCTGGTTCTGGATCTGGTCTGAAAAGGCCACCGGCATCGATTTCGATGTGCGCCAGATCACCTACGAAGCCATGAACGAGCAGAAGAACCTGATGTTCGCTTCCGATAACGTGCCCGATGTGCTGCTGGCTATGGGCCTCACCACCGGCGAAATCATGCGCTACGGCGTTACCGAGCATCAGCTGCTGGATCTTTCCCCCTACATCACCGAGGAGACCATGCCCTACCTCTATAAGTGGTTTGAAAAGTATCCCGTGATGAAGGCCACCGCCACCACCCCCGATGGCGCGATCTATTCCCTGCCCTTCACCAACCTGAATTCCGACTACATCGGCTCCCAGCAGACCAGCATCTACAACCAGAACTGGCTGCGCGAGGTCTATCCCGAGCTGCCCGCCAACCACACCACCCGCGAGGATTTCTATACCTACAGCGAAGCGGCTGGCAAGGTGCTGCCCAAGACCATCGATGAATTCGTGGATCTGCTGCGTGAATTCAAAAAGCTGCATCCCGAAGGAACTCCTCTGGCCGGTACTGCCGAAAACAACAGCCCCATGGCCTACATCCTCAACGCCTTTGGCTATCTGACCGCTGCCAACAACCACTACGGCAACAAGGTGGCGCTTAAGGACGGCGAGGTTGTGCTGCCCGCCCTGGATGATGATTTCTATCATTTCCTGGAAACCATGAAGACCCTCTATGACGAAGGCCTCATCGCTTCCGATTTCTTCACCGCCGATAAGCTGCTGGTGGATTCCCAGATCATGGATAACAAGTCTGGCGTCGTCGCTTCCGTCAACATCTACGGCTGGCTGCCCCTGCCCGAAGATTATCATCAGTGGGATGCCCTCTGGCCTCTGACCAGCGAATACAGCGATACCATGCAGGTCAAGGAATCCAACCGCTACAACGTGGGCGGCGCCTGCCTCTCCGCCAAGCTGGCCGGTCAGGATGACAAGATCAAGGCCATCCTGAACTATCTGGATTTCTTCTACAGCGATCTGGGTATCTATTATCTCTGGTGCGGCCCCATCAATGGCTCTCCCGATACCATGGGCATGGTGGAAGGCTTCTACTATGACGTGGAAAAGGGCGCCAAGGTGTTCCCCGATGTCATCAACGGCACCTATGAAAACTCCATTTCCTTCGTGTGCGGCATTGGCTTCGGCAACAGCTCCTCCTTCGGCAACCGCTCTCACTCCATCACCGATGAAAAGTATTCTACCATGATGATCACGCTGCAGCATCTGCAGGGCGTGCCGGATGAAGAAATCAATTTCGTCACCCTGGCCTACGAGCATGGCGATAACTATGGCCGTATGTGCAGCGAAGTGCGCGTGCTGCCCAACGTTGTCAACGGCTATCCGGATATCGTGTACTATGCCGATGAGGATCAGGAAGTCATCGACGAAGTGACCCTGATGCTGGATCCCTACATCGAATCCGAAGTGGCCAAGTTCATCACCGGCGCTACCGAGCTGACCCCCGAAAACTTCCAGAAGTTCGTGGACGGCGCTGAAGCCTATGGCGCTTCCGACGTGCTGGAAATCTACCAGGCTGCCTGGGAAGCCTACAAGGCCGCTCAGTAAGCAAACGCATTCGGGATGGGGCGCGGAAGAAATTTTCCGCCCCCTCCCATCATCCATGAAAAAGCATTCCCACACGGCCCCGAAACGGGCTGTGTGGGATTTGGCGATTTTTTTTCGGCGCAGGCAGCGCCCTGATTTTCGTTTTTGGAGGTTTGCCATCCATGCAGAAAAAACGCAGGCAGAGCGTACTCAAAAATTATCTGGTCACCTATGTGGGCTTGGCGGTGGCGGTATGCGCGGTGCTGGGCGTGGTACTGATGCTGGTATCCTCCAATAATCTGCGCGGGCAGGAGGAGACCTCGGTGAGCCAGCGCCTTTCCAGCGCCTGCGATGATTTTGCATATCAGTTGGATGTGCTGAATGATCTGAAGGTTCAGATCTATACCTCGCCCCTGTATCAGCCCTTTAATCTGCGGAAAAATGAAATCAACCGCATGGAGATGCTGGAGCATTTTGAAAATCTCACCAGCATCAGCGTGATTACCGGCGAATATTACCTGATTTACGAGGAAAACGAAACTGTTTATACGGCAAGCGGCGCGGCCAGCCCGGGCATTTTCTGCCGCTTTCTGGCCCCCGGCATTACCGAGGAGCAATTCTGGAGCGCCCTGCGCGGCGAAAAGAACTGGATCGTATTTGATACCGACAGCGGCCGGCAGATTTACCGCAAGCTGCCCATTATTTTCAATCGCTATTCCCAGAATACCCGGGCCTTTATTCTTTTCCGCATTGATCAGAAGGAATTGGCCCGGCGCTATGAGGCGCTTTTCCGCTTCAGCGGAGAAATCGTGCTGGAGGTGGATGGGGTGCGCCTGCTGGGCGAGGGGCAGGAAATGCCCGCCCTCCTGTGCCGCCAGGATTATCACGGCGAGGAAATGATCATCGGCGCCCAGCTTTCCGGCGTGCCTTCCGCCATTTACAGCATGCTCTATATCCTGATTTCCTGCATGCTGGGCTTTTCCGCCATTTCGGCGTATCTGGCCTATCGCAATTACAGCCCCATCCGCGCCCTGGTCAGCAAGACCCAGGATCATGCCCCGGCGGCGGGGGACGAAATTGAAAGAATCGCCCAGGCGGTGGATCATGTGATTGAATTGAATACCGCCACCATGGCCCAGCTTTCCGAAAGCCTGGAAAATGCATCCCGGATGAAGGAATCCTTAAAGCAGCAGCTGCTTTTGCTGGTGCTCAGCGGCGAATATGATGCCTCCATGAATCAGCGCATGGCGGAACTGGGCATGGATGTGACGGGCAAGGTGCTTTGCGTTTCCCACATCACCTATGATGAGGCCATGGCGGAGGATGCGCTGCGCAGCAGCATTGACGCCCTTTCGGACAGTGATACCCGGCTGCATCTTGCCCGGCTGGGCGGCGAAAGGGGCTGGGCGCTGCTGATGATCGCCCGGGATCAAGAAAACCTGCTGGCTGCCCTGGATACCGTCAATGAGGCCCTGGGCCAGCGCTTCCCCGCCGTGCATCTCACCCAGGGCGAAATCTGCACTCAGGTGCAGAAGCTGGCCTATTCCCTGGCTGTAGCAGAATCCAATCAGAACCGGGATCCCGATTCGCCCATGGAGCATGCGAAAATGTATGATCTGCTGAACGAGCTGAAAAAATATCTCGGCGAGGGCAATGAAATCCCCGCCCTGAGCGCGCTGGAGCATCTGATGGATTGCATGGATCGGGATTATCCCTCCCTGATGTTCCGCCGCTATCGGCTGGTGGATGTGGCCTATCAGATCATGGAATGCGCAAGAAATGCGGGCTGTCCCCTGGAGGAGGAGCAGATGCAGGGCGCTATTTCCTCCCAGGATTCGGAATCCATCCGCGGCACGCTGGAGGCGGCGGTCAGAAAAATCTGCGCGGCATCGCCCAGGGCGGCGGTTCAGATCCCCCCGGCCTCCCGTCAGGTTATGGATTATATCGAGGCCCACGCCACCGATTACGATATCTGCCTGGATGCCGTGGCGACCGCCTGCGATATTTCTACCAAGCAGGTGAGCCGCATCGCCCGGAATGTGGTGGGCATGGGCTTTAAGGAGTATGTCTCCCATCTGCGCATGCGCAAGGCCATGGCCCTGCTGAAGGGCGGCCGCTCCGCGACCGATACCGCCCGCCAGGTGGGCTATTCCGATATCTCCCACTTTACCAAGGTCTTCCGCGGCCATACCGGTATTACCCCCGGCCAGTACCGCATGCAAATGGGCCAGGGCGGCGAGGACGGAGAAGGAACGGGGGATAATTATGCGGGAGGAGACTTTTGAGTCAAAAGTCCCCTCCCGCACCCTCCCGAAAACCCAGGAACGAAGGATAATATTTGCGGGGGCACCACTTTTGAGTCAAAAGTGGTTCCCCCGCGCCCCCGCCGACAACCGGCGCGGGGTGGAACAAAA
>CAZJUJ010000062.1:0-15960 GCA_964549135.1 uncultured Oscillospiraceae bacterium
TCAGCACAGGCGGATCCGCCACAGCGGCGCGGGCGATGGCCAGCAGCTGCCGCTGGCCCTGGGAAAGATTCGCGCCGTCGCCGGTGAGCATGGTATCATAGCCCTGGGGCAGATGGCGGATGAAGAAATCCGCATTGGCGATCTTCGCGGCGCGCTCGATCTCTTCATCGGTGGCATCCAGCTTGCCGTAGCGGATATTATCCCGGACGGTGCCGGTAAAGAGGTGGGTATCCTGCAGCACCATGGCCAGGGAGCGGCGCAGATCATCCTTCCTGATCTTCTGGATATTGATGCCGTCATAGCGGATTTTGCCGCCCTGAATATCATAGAAGCGATTGATCAGGTTGGTAATGGTGGTTTTGCCCGCGCCGGTGGAGCCGACGAAAGCAATCTTCTGCCCCGGCTTGGCATAGAGCGAAATATTATGCAGCACGGTTTTTTCGGGCACATAGCCAAAGGTAACGTCCTCAAACACCACATCGCCCTTCAGCTCGGTATAGGTGACGCTTTCCTCGGCCTTATGGGGATGCTTCCAGGCCCACATGCCGGTATGCTCGCTGGTTTCGACGATATTGCCGTTTTCGTCCTTTTTGGCGTTGACCAGGGTAACATAGCCCTCGTCCTCCTCCACCGGCTCATCCAACAGCTCAAATACCCGCTCCGCACCGGCCAGGGCCAGCATGACGGTATTGAACTGCTGGGCCAGATTGGAAATGGGCTGGCTGAACTGGCGGATCATGGGCAGGAAGGCCAGCAGGGTGGCAATTTCCGTGGAAAAGACAGAGCCGGGATTATGCTGCCCGTTGAGGATCATGATCACGCCCACCAGCGTAACCAGCACATAATTGCAATGGCTCAGGTTATTCATGATGGGGCCCAGCATGCTGGCAAAGGTATTGGCCCGGGTGCCGGCAACGCGCACCTCTTCATTCCGGCGGGCAAATTCCTCCTTGGCCTTCTCCTCATGGCAGAAGACCTGCACCACGCGCTGGCCCTCGATGGTTTCCTCGATATAGCCGTTGAGCGCGCCCACGGCCTTCTGCTGGGCCACGAAATTCTTGCCCGAGCGCGCGCCGATGCTCTTGGTAATGAACATCATCAGCGGCATCAGCAGAATCACCAGCAGCGTCAGCCATCCGCTCAGGCGCAGCATGAAGAAAAGCGCAAAGCAGATGGAGAGCAGGGAGGAAACGGCCTGGGGGAAGGTAGAGGAGAAAAATTCCCGCAGGGTATCGGTATCATTGGTGTAGCGGCTCATGATTTCGCCGTGGGTGCGCTGATCAAAATAGCGGATGGGCAGATCCTCCATATGATCAAACATCTTTTTGCGAACCTTGTTCAGCACGCTGGTGGATACCATCATCATAGTGCGGTTCTGCAGATAAGTGCAGGCCGCGCTGATGAGGAAAAGCGCCGCCATGGTAACCAGCAGGGTCACCAGCCCGTTCAGGGCGGGCACGATGCCGGTCAGCGCGTATTCCGCGGCCAATTCGCCAATCAGGGCATAGACCGGCTGCAGCATATAGGTGGTCAGGGAACTGATGCCGGTGGTGACCACGATGCACAGCGCCACCAGAAGCAGGCTTCCGCGGCTTTCCTTCATCAGATCAAGCAAACGCTTTAAGGTGCCCTTGGCATTCTTGGGCTTGGCCGGGGCTCTCATTTGTCCGCGCGGAGGCATAATCAGGCCACCCCCTTCTGCTGGGAAGTATAGACTTCGCGATAGATTTCGCTGCGCTGCATAAGCTCATCATGGCTGCCGATATCGGTCACCCGGCCATCATTAAGCACGATGATGCGATCGGCATCCATGACGGAGGTGATCCGCTGGGCGATAATGATCTTGGTGGTTTCGGGCATATGGCTGCCCAGCGCCTCCCGGATGCGGGCATCGGTGGCCGTATCCACGGCGGAGGTGGCATCGTCAAAGATGATGATCTTCGGCTTCTTCAGCAGCGCCCGGGCAATGCAGAGCCGCTGCTTCTGGCCGCCGGATACATTCACGCCGCCCTGGCCCAGATCCATATCATAGCCGCCCGGCAGCGCGCGCACAAATTCATCCGCCGCAGAGGCCCGGCAGGCCGCGGCGATTTCCTCATCGGTGGCGTTTTCATCGCCCCAGCGCAGGTTATCCTTAATGGAGCCGGAGAAAAGCACATTCTTCTGCAGCACCATGGCCACCTGATTCCGAAGGGCGTGAATATCATAGCCCCTTACATCCTTTCCGCCCACCAGGATCCTGCCGCAGGTGACATCATACAGCCGGGGGATCAGGGAAACCAGCGTGGTCTTGGCAGAGCCTGTGCCGCCGATGATGCCGATGGTTTCGCCGGAGCGGATGGTGAAATTCGCATCCTCCAGCACCAGATTGCCTTCATCGCCGCTGTAGGAAAAGCCCACATGATCAAAAACGATGGAGCCATCCTTTACCTCGGTCTCCGCCTGCTGGGGGCTGACGATCTCCGGCTCCTCATCCAGCACCTCGCAGATGCGGCTGATGGAGGCCCGGGCCATCACAAAGGAAACAAACAGGAAGGAGAGCATCATCAGGCTCATGAGAATCTGCATCACATACTGAATGAAGGAGGAAAGGGCGCCCAGCATCATCGTGCCGCCGATAATCTGATTGCCGCCCAGCCAGAGAATGGCGATAATGCAGCCGTTCATCAGAATCTGCATCAGCGGGCTGTTCCAGATAACCACCCTTTCCGCGGCGCGCTGGGTCGCGGTCAGGTCATCGGCAGAGGCCTCGAATTTTTCCTTTTCATGGGTGGCGCGCACAAAGGCCTTGACCACCCGGATGGCGATCAGGTTTTCCTGCACGGAGGCATTGAGCGCATCGTATTTCTTCATCATGATCTGGAACCGGGGGAAGGCCTTGCTCATGATGATGGTAATGCCCGCCAGCAGAATGGGCGCGGCCACCAGAAGGATGGGCATCAGCGAGGCATTCATCCGGAAGGCCATGATCACCGCCATGACCATCATCAGCGGGCTGCGCACCGCCATGCGCACCAGCATCATCACCACATTCTGGGTCTGGTTTACGTCGGTGGTCAGACGGGTGACCAGCGAGGCGGTGGAGAATTTATCGATATTTTTAAAGGAATAATGCTGCACCTTTTCAAAAATCGCCTGGCGCAGATTTCTGGAAAAGCCCATGCCGCCCAGGGCCGAAAGGCGGCTGCCCGCCATGCCAAAGCCCATGGAAATGACAGACATCAGCAGCATCAGCCCGCCATAGAGCAGCACCCGGCTCAGATTGCCCGTGGCGGCGCTCTCGGGAATAATGGTATCAATCAGCGTGGCGGTGAGGGTGGGCAGCATCATTTCCATGACGACCTCCCCAATCATCACCAGCGGGCAGAGAATCAGATATTTTTTATACTTGCCCGCATATTTCAGCAAACGAAAAAACTGCACGTTCTTTTATTCCTCCCTGTCTTCCTGCGGCTGCTCCCGCAATTTTTCTGCCAGCCGGCAGATCATCAAATGCCGGCAGCTTTCATCCGCCAGATTATCAAACATTTTTTCGCAGGTATGCCGGAAGGAAAGAATCTCCTCCTCCGTCAGCCCCGCAAACATTTTTTCATCCAGGGCATCAAAGATCCGTCGGTGCTCCTCCAGCCGGCTTCTGCCTTCCTCCGTCAGATGCAGGCAATTGCGCCGGGTATCCCGTTCATTGGGCTTGCGCTCCACCAGCCCCGCCTTTTCCAGCCGCTTCAGGCTGGCTGCGGCAGATGCGGGGGTCACATCCAGTTCGTCCGCCGCATCCTTCTGCGTGCAGCCGGGATGCTCCTCAATATACCGCAATAGCGGCGGCTGGCCGGGATGCAGCCCCGATGGGCCCATCAGCGCCCGCGTCTGTATCTTCCGCAGCAGCTCCAGCCGATGCAGCGCCCCTACCGTTTCGCGATGCGCCATGCTCCGCCTCCTTTCGTCAATCAGTTAACTGTTAGCCGTTTAACATTATATGCATCTCCGTTTCCGCTGTCAATCCCCTTTTCGGCAATCTTTCTTCCTTATTTTGCTGCGGCAGCGCCCGGGATGCAGCCGCTTTTCCCGGAAAAGGGGATTGACAAATTTCGCAGAATGGGATATAATATCTCGAAATGTGCGTAAAGGGGGGAAGCCTTATGCGGTGCTTGCTCAAGGGCGGGCAGGTGTATCAGGGCGGCTCCTTTTTTTCTGCCGATGTGGCAGTGGAAAAGGGCATGGTTGTCGATATTGCTTCTGCGATTTCGCCCCGTCCCGGCGATCGTATTTTTGATTTTTCCCATTGCTTTCTTGTTCCCGGTTTCGTTGATGTCCATGTTCATCTCCGAGAGCCGGGATTTTTTTATAAAGAAACCATCCGTACCGGCACGCTGGCGGCGGCCCGGGGCGGGTATGCGGCGGTCTGCTCCATGCCCAATCTCAATCCCGCGCCGGATACCCTGCCGCATCTGAAGGTGCAATTGGATGCCATCCGCCGGGATGCAAAGATCCCCGTCTATCCCTACGGCTGCATTACCATGGGCCAGAAGGGCGCGGGGCTGCTGGCGGATTATTCCGCCCTGGCCCCGCATGTGATCGGCTTTTCCGACGATGGAAGGGGCGTGCAGGAGGAGGAAATCATGCGCCTTGCCATGCTGGCCATTAAGAAAACAGGCCGGGTGCTGGCCGCCCACTGCGAGGTGGATTCCCTGCTCCGGGGCGGCTATATCCATGACGGGCCCTACGCCCGGCTGCACGGGCATAAGGGCATCTGCTCCGAAAGCGAAACCGCCCAGGTGATCCGGGATCTGCGTCTGGCCCGGGAAACGGGCTGCCGCTACCATGTCTGCCATGTTTCCGCCAAGGAAACGGTGGATGCCATCCGGGATGCAAAGAGGCAGGGCGCAGATGTCACCTGCGAAACCGCGCCCCATTACCTGACGCTGACGGATATGGAGCTTCAGGAGGAGGGCCGCTTCAAAATGAACCCGCCCATCCGGGAGAAGCGGGATCAGGAGGCCCTGCTGGAGGGCATTCTGGACGGCACCATCGATATGATCGCCACCGATCATGCCCCCCATTCCGATGCGGAAAAGGATCGGGGCCTTGCCGGCAGCCTGATGGGCGTGGTGGGGCTGGAATGCGCCTTCCGGGTGCTGTATACCCAACTGGTGCAGGAAAAAAAGCTGCTTTCCCTGGCGCAATTGGTGCAGCTGATGAGCATCGCCCCCCGCCGCCGCTTCGGCATCGAGGGCGGCCTGGAAAAGGGCATGCGGGCGGATATCACCGTGATCGATCCTGCCGTCAAGGGGAAAATCAATCCGGATGAATTTCTCTCCATGGGCCGGGCCACGCCCTTTGAGGATTGGGAAACCACGGGGGATGTGATCATGACCATGGCGGGGGGCAAAATCGTCTGGGAGAAAAAGCGCTGACCCGCAGAAAGGAATTTCTGCTTTTCATACACACACAGATATTTGAAGGGGGAATAGGGTATGCCCAAGCGCAAGGATTTGAAAAAGATTCTGATTATCGGTTCCGGCCCCATCGTCATCGGCCAGGCGGCAGAATTTGACTATGCCGGAACGCAGGCCTGTCTGGCCCTGAAGGAGGAGGGCTATGAGGTGGTGCTGTGCAATTCCAATCCCGCCACCATCATGACCGATACCGCCATTGCCGATAAGGTGTATATGGAGCCGCTGACGCTGGAATATGTGGCGAAAATTCTGCGCTATGAGCGGCCCGATGCCATCGTGCCGGGCATCGGCGGCCAGACGGGGCTGAATCTGGCCATGCAATTGGAAAAGAAGGGCGTACTCAAGGAATGCCGGGTAGAATTGCTGGGCACCGGCTCCTCTTCCATCGAGCGGGCGGAGGATCGGGAGCTTTTCAAGGAGCTTTGCCAATCCATCGGCGAGCCCACCATTCCCTCCGAAATCACCTATTCTCTGGAGGAGGCCCGGGCGGCGGCCGGCCGCATCGGCTATCCCGTGGTGCTGCGCCCCGCCTTTACCCTGGGCGGCACGGGCGGCGGCTTTGCCGATAATGAAGAGGAATTGATCGAAATCGGCCTCAACGCCTTCAAGCTCTCTCCCGTGCATCAGGTGCTGATTGAAAAGAGCGTCAAGGGCTATAAGGAAATTGAATTTGAGGTCATGCGGGATTCCGCCGATCATGCCATTACCATCTGCGGCATGGAAAATATTGATCCCGTGGGCGTGCATACCGGCGATTCCATCGTGGTGGCCCCCATCATGACCCTGAATGCGCATGATCTGAAAATGCTGAATGACAGCGCCATCAAGATCATCCGGGAATTGAAGATCGAAGGCGGCTGCAACGTGCAGTTTGCCCTCAATCCCGACAGCAGCGAATATTATCTAATCGAGGTCAATCCCCGGGTATCCCGTTCCTCCGCCCTGGCCTCCAAGGCCAGCGGCTATCCCATCGCCCGGGTAACCGCCAAAATCGCCGTGGGCATGACGCTGGAGGAAATCTCCATCGCCAATACCAACGCCGCCTTTGAGCCGCAGCTGGATTACATGATCGCCAAGCTGCCCCGCTTCCCCTTTGATAAATTCACCTCCGCCTCCAATACTTTGGGCACCCAGATGAAGGCCACGGGCGAGGTAATGGGCATCGGCTCCACCTTGGAGGAATGCCTGCTCAAGGGCATCCGCTCCCTGGAAATCGGCGCCAATCATATTTATCTGCACAAATTCGATTCCATGTCGCCGGAGGAGCTGCTGGAATATATCAGCACCTTCCGCTCCGATAATATTTTCGCCATTGCGGAGCTGATCTATCACGGCGTTTCCATCGAAAAGCTCTATGAGATCACCCAGATCACGCCCTTCTTCCTGGAGGCCATCAAGCGCATCGTGGAAATGGAGGAAACGCTGAAAAAGCATCCCCGGGATCTTGAAACCCTCACCGCCGCCAAGAAAATGGGCTTTTCCGATCGGTATGTGGCCCGGCTCTGGCAATGCACGGAGCTGGAGGTCTATCATTTCCGGCGGGAGCATCGGCTCTTCCCCGTCTTCCGTATGGTGGATACCTGCCATACCGGGGCGTACATCCCCTATTTCTATTCCAGCTATACCGGGGAAAACGCCTCGGTGCTGACGGATAAGAAAAAGATCGTGGTGCTGGGTGCCGGGCCCATCCGCATCGGCCAGGGCGTGGAATTTGATTATTCCACCGTCCATGCCGTCATGACCATCAAAAAGGCGGGCTATGAGGCCATCATCATCAATAATAACCCCGAAACCGTATCCACCGATTACACCACCGCCGACAAGCTCTATTTTGAGCCCCTGACCCCCGAGGATGTTATGAACATCATCGAATTTGAAAAGCCGGAGGGTGTGGTGGCCTCCCTGGGCGGGCAGACCGCCATCAACCTGGCCCAGCCCCTGGCGGATCGGGGCGTAAAGATCATCGGCACCGATTGCGCCGCCATCGACCGGGCGGAGGATCGCAATGCCTTTGAGCAGCTGCTCAACGAGCTGGATATTCCCCGGGCCAAGGGCCGCGCCGTCACCCGGATTGAGGACGGCATTGCCGCCGCCGCGGAAATCGGCTATCCGGTGCTGGTGCGCCCCTCCTTCGTGCTGGGCGGCCGGGCCATGCAGATCGTGGCCAATGAGGAGCAGCTGCGCCAGTATCTTAAAACCGCCGTGGAAATCGATGAGGATAAGCCCGTGCTGGTGGATAAATACATCGAGGGCCGGGAGGTAGAGGTGGACGCCATCTGCGATGGGCATGATGTATTCGTCCCCGGCATTATGGAGCTGGTGGAGCGCACCGGCGTGCATTCCGGCGATTCCATTTCGGTCTATCCCTCCTTCTCCATTTCCGATAAGGTCAAGGGCGTCATTCTGCAGTACGCCAAGAAGCTGGGCCTGGGCATCGGCATTGTGGGGCTGTATAATATCCAGTTCATCGTGGATCGGGAGGATCAGGTCTTCATCATTGAGGTCAATCCCCGCTCCTCCCGCACGGTGCCCTTCCTCTCCAAATCCACCGGTTATTCCCTGGCCGATATCGCCACCGAGGTCATCCTGGGCAAATCCCTGAAGGAATTGGGCATTTTCGGCATCTATCCCGATGAAAAGGAGCGCTGGTATGCCAAGGCCCCCGTTTTCTCCTTCAATAAGATCCGGGGCCTGGACGCCTATCTTTCCCCCGAAATGAAATCCACCGGCGAGGCCATCGGCTATGATAAGACCCTGAACCGCGCCCTCTATAAGGCGCTGCAGGCGGCGGGCATGCATCTGCAGAATTACGGCACGGTCTTTGCCACCATCGCCGACCGGGATAAGCAGGAGGCCCTGCCCCTGATCCGCCGCTTCTATAACCTGGGCTTCAATATCGAGGCCACGGCGGGCACCGCCCGGTTCCTCAAGGAAAACGGCATCCGCACCCATGTGCTGAAAAAGCTGGGCGAGGGCAGCGAGGAAATCGCCGAAGCCCTGCGCCAGGGGCACATCGCCTATGTACTCAATACCCGGGATGTGGGCGCGGCCCAGGCCAATGATGGCTATGAAATCCGCCGGCTGGCCACCGAAAATAACGTGACCATGTTCACCTCGCTGGATACGGTGCGGGTGCTGCTGGATGTACTGGAGGAAACGACGCTGTCTGTTTCCACCATCGACGCCTGAAAAAAGCAAAACGCAGGGGGAGATACCCATGAAGCAATCCCTTTTCACCATTCTGGAAAATACCGCCATGACCCGGGATGTCTTCCGGATGATTCTTTCCGGCGATACCAGCGCGATTACCGCGCCGGGCCAGTTTGTCAATATTCGCCTTGCGGGGAAATTCCTGCGGCGGCCCATTTCGGTCTGCGACTGGGATGAAAGCACCCTGACCCTCATTTACAAGGTGGTGGGCCAGGGCACAGAGCAGATGAAGGGCATGGCCCCGGGCGAAAGGCTGGATATTCTCACCGGCCTTGGCAATGGCTACGCCCTGGAAAAAAGCGGGGATAAGCCCGTGCTGCTGGGCGGCGGCGTGGGCGTGCCCCCTCTGTACGCCCTGTGCAAGGGGCTGATTCAGCGGGGCGCGGCCCCCACCGTGATTCTGGGCTTCAACCGGGCGGAGGAAATCTTCTATGAAGAGGAATTCCGTGCCCTGGGCGCCCGGGTACTGGTGGCCACCGCAGACGGAAGCCGGGGAATCCGGGGCTTTGTCACCGATGCGCTGAAGACGGTGGATTCCACCTTCTTCTACGCCTGCGGCCCCGAGCCCATGCTTCGGGCCATCGGCAGCATAGCCAAAACCAGGGGCCAATACAGCTTTGAGGAGCGCATGGGCTGCGGCTTTGGGGCCTGCATGGGCTGCAGCTGCAAAACCCTGACCGGCAATAAGCGCATCTGCAGGGAGGGCCCGGTGATGGAAAGCGAGGAGATCATCTGGTGAATACGAAAGTAAGCCTCTGCGGCATCGAATTGGATAACCCCGTCATTCCCGCCAGCGGCACCTTTGGCTTCGGCTATGAATTCGCCGAAATTTATGATATCAACGTGCTGGGCACCTTTTCCTTTAAGGGCACCACCCTGCAGCCCCGCTTCGGCAATCCCACCCCCCGCATCGCCGAATGCACCGCCGGGATGATCAACGCCGTGGGCCTGCAGAATCCGGGGGTGGAAAAGGTTATCAGCGAGGAATTGCCCAGGCTGAAAAAATGCTTCCATAAGCCGGTGATGGCCAATATCAGCGGCTTTTCCGTGGAGGAATATGTGGAAACCTGCCGCCTGATGGATCAGCAGGAGCAGGTAGGCTGGCTGGAAATCAATATCAGCTGCCCCAACGTGCATGGCGGCGGCATGAGCTTTGGCACCAGCCCCCAGGCGGCGGCAGAGGTAACCTCCGCCGTCCGGAAGGCCGTCCGCAAGCCCGTCATCATCAAGCTTTCCCCCAATGTGACCGATATCGTTTCCATCGCCCGGGCCTGCGAGGATGCAGGGGCGGATGGCATTTCCCTGATCAATACCCTGCTGGGCATGCGCATCGATCTCAGGCGCCGCAGGCCCGTCATCGCCAATACCATGGGCGGCTTTTCCGGCCCGGCCATTTTCCCGGTGGCGCTGCGGATGGTCTATCAGGTGTCCGGCGCGGTCAGGATTCCCGTGGTGGGCATGGGCGGCGTGGAAAGCGCCCGGGATGTAATCGAAATGATGATGGCAGGGGCCACCGCCGTGCAGGTGGGCGCGGCCAATCTGGTCAATCCCACCGCCTGCCGGGATATTATCGCCCAGCTGCCGGAAGAAATGGCGCGCCTGGGCATTGATCGCCTCAGCGATATCACCCGGGTATAGGCAAAAGCCCGCAATATACAAGAGGAGGAATCATTTATGGCCAAGGATGTCATCGTTGCCCTGGATTTTGAAAACAAGGAAAAGACCCTTTCCTTCCTGGATCAGTTTACCGGCCGCAAGCCCTTTGTGAAGATCGGCATGGAGCTTTACTATGCGGAGGGCCCCTCCATCGTTCGGGAAATCAAGGCCCGGGGCCACAAAATTTTTCTCGATCTCAAGCTGCATGATATCCCCAACACCGTGAAAAAGGCCATGAAGGTGCTTTCCCGGCTGGATGTGGATATGACCAATCTCCATGCCGCCGGTACCATCGCCATGATGGAAGCGGCCAGGGAGGGCCTGACCAGGGAGGATGGCACCTGCGGCGTGCTGCTGGCCGTGACCCAGCTGACCTCCACCTCTCAGGAGCGCATGCAGGAGGAATTGCTCATCAGCGCCACCATGGAGGAAACCGTAAAGAAATACGCGCTGAACGCCAGGGCGGCGGGGCTGCCCGGCGTGGTCTGCTCGCCCCTGGAGGCCCGGCTGGTCAAGGAGGCCTGCGGCCCCGATTTTCTGACCGTCACCCCCGGCATTCGCTTTGCTGACGGCGATGCGGGCGATCAGGTGCGCATCATGACCCCCGAAAAGGCCCGGGCCGCCAGCGATTATATCGTGGTGGGCCGTCCCATCACCGCCGCCCCCGATCCCGTGGCCGCCTATGAGCGCTGCATCCGGGAATTCCTGGGCTGAGCGCAGCAGAAAAGCAAACGGAACAAGCAAAGAGAGGAAGAGCATCATGGAGAATTACAAGCATGCGTTTATTCGGTTTCTGGAAGAGGCGGGCGTACTGAAATTCGGCGATTTCATTGCCAAATCCGGCCGCAGGATTCCCTATTTCATCAACGCCGGGGATATCAAGACCGGCGAGCAGATCGCCCGGCTGGGCGAATTCTATGCCCGGGCCTATCTGGAAAAGGTGGGCAATAAGCGCACCGTGCTTTACGGCCCCGCCTACAAGGGCATTTCCATCGCCGTTTCCTCCGCCATCGCCCTTTCCCGGGAGGGGCTGGATGTGCCCTTCTTCTTTAACCGCAAGGAGGCCAAGGATCACGGCGAGGGCGGCGTATTTGTGGGCTATGTGCCCAAGGCCGGGGAAGAGGTGGTCATCGTGGAGGATGTAATCACCGCCGGCACCGCCATCCGGGAAAGCATGTCCATTCTTTCCGGGCTGGAAAATGTCAAAGTCGCGGCGGCCTTTGTCATGGTGGACCGCAAGGAAAAGGGCAAGACCGAAAAGAGCGCCATGAGCGAGGTAGAAGAGGAATTTGGCTTCCCCGTCTATTCCGTGGTGGATGTATACGATATCATTGAATACCTGGAAAAGGATGAAAAGAACGCCGAAAACGTACAGCGCATCAAGGATTATCTGGCTGTGAATGGAGCGAAGGCATGAGGCATCTGCTGAGCATTACGGATTTATCCGTGGAAGAAATCAATGAGCTTCTGGCGCTGGGAGAGGATATTCTGGAGCAGCCGGAAAAATACGCCCAGCGTCTGGCGGGCAAAAAGCTGGCCACTTTGTTCTTTGAGCCCTCCACCCGCACCCGCCTTTCCTTTGAGGCCGCCATGTATGAGCTGGGCGGCCATGTCATCGGCTTTGCGGGGGCCAATTCCTCCTCTGCCGCCAAGGGCGAAAGCGTGAAGGATACCATCCGCACGGTTTCCTGCTATGCGGATATCATCGCCATGCGCCATCCCCTGGAGGGCGCGCCCGTGGCTGCGGCCCAGGTGGCCGGCGTGCCCATCATCAATGCCGGGGACGGCGGGCATCATCATCCCACCCAGACGCTGGCTGATCTGATGACCCTGCACCGGGAAAAGGGCCGCCTTTCCCATCTGAAAATGGGCCTGTGCGGCGATCTGAAATTCGGGCGCACAGTGCATTCCCTGATCGGCGCGCTGAGCCGCTATGAGGGCGTGGAATTCATTCTCATCTCTCCTGCCGAATTGCGGGTGCCCGCCCCGATCACCCGGCAGCTGGCGGATGCGGGCATTCCCTACCGGGAGGCCGAATCCCTGGAAAACGAAATCGGCGGGCTGGATGCGCTGTATATGACGCGGGTGCAGCGGGAGCGCTTTTTCAACGAGGCGGATTATGTGCGTCTCAAGGATACCTATATCCTGGATCAGGCCAAAATGGCCCTGGCGAAAAAGGATATGATCGTGATGCATCCCCTGCCCCGGGTCAATGAAATCGATACCCGGGTGGATGATGATCCCCGGGCCTGCTATTTCAAGCAGGTGAATTACGGCAAGATTATGCGCAAGGCGCTGATGCTGAAATTGCTGGAGGAACAGGCATGAATATCGACGGCATTACTTCCGGCGTGGTGATCGATCATATCACCGCCGGGAAGAGCATGGCGGTGTATCGCTATCTGCATCTGGATCAATTGGAGTGCCCCGTGGCCATTATCAAACATGTAAAATCCTCCCGGCTGGGGAAAAAGGATATTATCAAGATCGATGACGCCAGCTTTGATATCGATCTGGACGCCCTGGGCTATCTGGAGCCCGGCAGCACGGTCAATATCATCCGGGATGGCAGGATTGCGGAAAAGAAGCATCCCGCCCTGCCCCAGCGGCTGGTCAACGTGATCAGCTGCAAGAATCCCCGCTGCATTACCACCGCCGAGCAGGGAATTGATCAGGTTTTCCTGCTCACCCGGGCGGAGGAAAGGCTCTATCGCTGCGCCTACTGCGAAACCGAGCGGAAATAAAACCATAAACGGAAGGAAGCCGCCATGGAGCATTTCTTTCAGGATGCCTTTGAAAAAATGGATGCAGAAAGCCGGGAAAGCTTTTTCCGGACGATCTTTCTGCAGGATCCCTCCGAATATGCCGCGCAGGTGCGCATCGCCTATTACCGGGAAAAGCTGGGGCATATGGGCGAGGATGTGCAGATCGGCGTGGGGGTCAGGCTGGGCAATCCCCAGTGGATTCATCTGGGCAATCATGTGCATCTCTCGGATCATTGCACCCTGATCGCCCGCGGCCCGGGCGGCATCACCCTGGGCGATGGCGTGCGCCTGCAGGATCGGGTCTACCTGGATACGGAAAGCCGGGAGGAGGGGTATATCCGCGTGGAAAACGATGTCTATATCGGCACCGGCACCACCCTCCCGAAAACCAGGAGAACGGGGATTTTTTTGCGGGAGGATGCTTTTGCGTCAAAAGCACCCTCCCGCACCCTCCCGAAAACCGACTCTGGATGTTTCATGGAAGGATAAAACCAAATTGAATGCCAGTGAAGCAAAAAAGAGCAAGTAGTAAGGAATAAAGCAGCAATACACTCACCAAACGTGAAGGCAGGGCTGGTTATTTTAACCGGATTGAATGCCAGTAAAGCAAAAGGCAACGGGGTGTAAAGAATAAAGCAGCAATGTCCTCGGCAAACACAGTATTATTGCTGCTGTTCTCAATGTTGCCATTCACTTTTGCTGATCCGGCATTCAATTGGGCAGGAACCCTCTAAGAATCATCCGGAGCCGATTTTCGGAGGGGGCGCGGGGGAATCACTTTTGACACAAAGGTGGTTCCCCCGCATAATATCCCCCATTCCCTGGTTTTCTGGAAGGTACGGGAGAATATCCCATCATTTTGAACGAGGAGTTGTTATTATGCAGCGCCGCATGATGAATCCCGGATACTTACATGATGAGAAGGGGCGTTTAACGGAAACGGGCTATGCCACCCAGCCGATCAAGATCTATGATCGCAGGCGGATTGCCGCCCATCCCCTGCGCATCAAGGAATGGGATTATTATCTGATCTGCTCGGATCGCTATGCCCTGGCCCTGACCATTGCGGATAACGGCTACATGGGGCTGGACAGCATCTCCCTGATCGATTTTGACGGGGCATGGGAGCAGACCGTTTCCCGGATGAGCCTATTGCCCCTGGGCAGGCGCGCCCTGCCCGCCAGCAGCCGGCAGGGCGATTGCCGCGCCGCAGGGAAGGGCTATGAAATTGCATTCGAAAATGACGGGAAACGGCGCAGGCTCTATGGGCATATGGATGCCTTTGCCCAGGGCGCGCCCCTGTATTTTGATGTGACGCTGACCGATGCGCCCCGGGATTCCATGACCATCGTCACCCCCTTTGCGGGCAGACCCCGGGCCTTTTACTATAATCAGAAAATCAATTGCCTCCGGGCGGCGGGCCGGGCGGAATGGAACGGGAATGAATATCTCTTCGCACCCGCCCATTCCTTTGCCGTGCTGGATTGGGGCCGGGGCGTATGGCCCTATAAGAATACCTGGTATTGGGGCTCGGCCTCCGGCCTGGCAGAGGGCAAGCCCTTTGGCTTCAATATCGGTTATGGTTTTGGGGATACCTCCGCCGCCAGCGAAAATATGCTTTTCTTTGATGGCGCCGCCCATAAGCTTTCCCGGGTAACTTTTGAAATCCCCATGCGGGCAGGCAAGGAGGATTATCTTTCCCCCTGGCGCTTTACCAGCGATGACGGCCGCTTTGAAATGGATTTTCAGCCCATTCTGGATCGCGCCGCCTGCACCGATTTTTATCTGCTCTGCTCGGATCAGCATCAGGTGTTCGGCCGCTTTACCGGGACGGCCGTGCTTCATGACGGGCGAAGGCTCGCCATCCGCGATCTGCTGGGCTTTGCGGAAAAGGTGCGGAATAAATGGTAAACGAATGGCTGGATCGGATAAAAATAATTTTGAAAATGTGTAATTTGGCTATTGACAAACCTGAACCGACGTGTTAGAATGAAGCCAGATGAGGGGCCCCTCATAAGAGAGACGCAGAACCGACCGACCGAACCGGAAGTCTGAACCAAGCAAATCCAAACCGAGCAAATTCGAACCGACCGGAACCTGTATCCCGTTTTTTCCCCGTGATGGAAGGAAAACAAGGAGGAGATTCCCATGGTGAGCGAATGCTGAAGAGCCGTTCCTGGCGGGCGCGGTTCTTGCTGATCATTTCTGCATAGCCGGATCAGATGCATAAGCGCCGGAAACGGGAAGAGGCCATGAATTGGCCAGCGGAAACCGGCATGCAGCAAATGCCCCGGAAAAGCCCGGATGCGAAAAACTGAATACCGTTATTCATCCTTTTATTAGAGAAAGAATCAAAGCGAAAAAAAGCATTCTGATTTTCAGCGCCCGGAAAAGCAGCGCCTGCGGCGGCAGCGGCCCCTGAAGCCAGTGCCGGGCCAGATGCCGTCGGCCCCCGGTGCGGATGAAATATGCAGCCTGCCTTTCGGATGAACGCCTGCGCAGAGAAAGAAATCAGCGGCGCATCAGCCCGCAAGTAAAGAGGAGAATCAATCCCGGCAGGATCAAGGAAACCCCAGCAGGCCCGAAAGGCGGCCCCCTGTGATTAAGGGCAGGCCGAACGCCCGATCATCAACGCACGGGCAAAACCGCGGCGGGAATGTGGGCCCAATGCGGAAACCTGAAAATGCTCGCTTCGACGGACGCTTTCTGATGTTAAGGATCATATTTGTGGGGGAACCCATTCTTTGCTGTGAAAGAATGATTCCCCCGTTTTCTCTCCCAAAAACCCAGGATACTATGGTACACCTGCTTCTGTTAATAAGATAAGGTACAATAAATTGCGCAAAAAGAAATAGACATAGTTCACAGGCGAGTGA
>CAZJUJ010000063.1:0-614 GCA_964549135.1 uncultured Oscillospiraceae bacterium
GAGAATTCTGCTGTCGTTCTCTTTACACCCCAACATTTGACAAAGAACCAGAAAAGGACTGAAACCTTGTATCAAAGTCTCAGTCCTTTTATGGCGGAGAAGGAGGGATTTGAACCCTCGCTACGATTCACTCGTACTACTCCCTTAGCAGGGGAGCCCCTTCGGCCACTTGGGTACTTCTCCATGAAAAAACCATCCCGGCAATGGGCCAACATGCCGTTCGCGCTGGCAGGAAAATGGCGGAGAGAGAGGGATTCGAACCCCCGGTGCCTTTCAGCATCACTGGTTTTCAAGACCAGCGCCATAAACCACTCGGCCATCTCTCCGCGTCTTGCGACTGACGGCCTCGCCGGAAGCGCTTAATCAGTATAGCATCTTCCATGCGCCTTGTCAATCCCTAAAAAGAAAAAAATCGCCGCATTCGCGCAAAAAAACATCAACGCAACCGCTCATGATAAACATCACCGTTTTGCTGAAGTGTAAATTGTGTCGTTCTGCTAAAGGAGTATGGTAGGATACGTTCTTGGACGTGCATACAGGCCGCATCCGCTTGAGATCAAAGATCGACACATGAGTAACAGGAAGATCAGCATTGCTCTGCCGGAAGGGACATG
>CAZJUJ010000063.1:714-15198 GCA_964549135.1 uncultured Oscillospiraceae bacterium
CACGATACGTTCTTGGACGTGCAAGCAGACCGTGTCCGTTTGAGATCAAAGATCGACGCATAAGTAGCAGGAAGATCAGTATTGCTCTGCCGGAAGGGACATGCACGATACGTTCTTGGACGTGCAAGCAGACCGTGTCCGTTTGAGATCAAAGATCGGCACATGAGTAACGGGAAGATCAGCATTACTCTGCCGGAAGGGGAATGCATGATGCGTTCTTGGACGTGCAGGATTGCTGCACTTTTGCCTGTCAGAAAGCAAGAAGGCGCGATACGCCCCGGAGAATGCAGGATGACCGCTGGTTGCGCCGAGCAACAAAAACGATGGCACACGCAAGGCGTCACGCGCCGGTATCGCGCTCATTTTCCGCCCATTCATTTCCTGGCCATCCACCGCCTGTCGTCCATCCCCAGCTCGCGCGCCTCCGGTCGTTCATTCCCTTGGTAACTGTTCCCGCCGATCCTCTTCCTGGCAAACGCCTCACAAAAGCACATAGAAAAGCAGGGCTGTCCCGGCATAACTACATCATCCGAAAAACAGCCCCGCATAATCGCCTCGCATGAAAGCGCCCCCGGTGTGATCCCAGCATCCGAAAACGCTCTGGCGTGTTTGCGGGATCAAAAGCAGCCCCGACATCCTGACAATATCCGGCCCACTCGCATCATCCCAAAGCGCGCTCGCATCATCCAACGCATCCCCGTGCCGCGTCCCTGCCTTTTTTCAGTCCGCTCCCAGACGCCAGTGCATGGGATAGGTATGATACCGGGCGAAGGGCAATTTATCTATGGTGATATAGCCCGCCGGGGCAAGCAGCACATCCGGGATACGGTTTACAATGGTGGCGCAGGTATGGGCCACCGTATCGGGCTTGGAAACGGAAAAATGGACATCCGGCTCGCCATGGATTTTGAAATCGCATAGGTCGCCCTCCCCCTTTTCATAGACCTTGCCGATGCATTGGGTTTCCACCACGATCCCCTGATGGGTGATAGTGGTCACCACGGCGCTCATGCCGATGGCGCAGCCCTTTTCGATGGTCTGCCCCAGGGTCTGGCTATGCAGATCATGCGCCGCCAGCACCGGCACGGCCTTCTGCTTGGTTTTTTCGATGCTCCAGCCCATTTTCATGCAGAGGGCCTCATTGCTGTTCCAGACATAGGCGGGCAGATCCAGGCTATGGGCAATCTGCCTTTCAAATTCCTCCGGGGTCATGCCCACGCCATGCGCCCGAGCCAGGGCGATGCCGTAATCCTCCACATTATAGCTGACCGCGCCCTCAATTTCGCTGATTTTATGCACGCCGCCTGCGATGCACGCCGGCAGATTGACCCAGAAAACATCCTGCATCCCGCTGCCCACCAGCGTGCAGCCCGTGCGCTTGGCCAGGGCATCCAATTGATTGGCAATGGCCGGCGCGGTCGTCCAGGCATAGAGCGTCTCCTCCGATGTGGTAATGACGTTGATACCCCGGCTCAGGCATTCGGTGATTTCCCGGTGCATATCCGTCAGATAGCTTTGCAGGGTCAGAACGGCAATATCCGCATCGCATTGATCCAGCACGGTATCCGCACTTCTCTTGATTTTTACCCCCGTCGTGCGGCCGATGCCCGCCACCTCGCCGATATCCCGATCAATCAGCTCTTCGGATATATCGATGGCCCCAACAATTTCTGCGCCTTTTTCCATCAATTGGCGCATGATGACCCGGCCCATCTTGCCGCAGCCAAACTGCACCACCCGGATTTTATCCCATGCCTCCTGATGCATGCTTCCCCACCTCCTGAAAAAAGGATGCGCCGTCCGGGGCATTTCCATGCATGCAGCGGCTGTAAATTTTCCTGCGTATTTCTTTTCCTCCTGCATAAACTGTGGTATACTCTTGGCATGAAGGAGGTGACTTTACCTGAAGAGAATCGCTGTATTTTTTCTCGCGCTGCTTTTGCTTCTGCCGTCCCTTGCCCTGGCCGAGGAGGAGGGGCAGGTGGATTTTATCTGCCTCAATATCGGCAAGGCGGATTGCATTCTGCTTTTATCGGATGAAAAGGCCTATCTCATCGATACCGGCTATGAGCAGAATGCCCCGGCGATTTTTGCCATGCTGGAAAGCCTGGGCATAACCCATCTTCACGGCGTTTTTCTGACCCATTGCCATGAGGATCACAAGGGCGGGCTGATGGCGCTGGCAAAGAGCGAAATTGCGGTGGATGCCTGGTATGCCGCGAAAATCTATCATGATGTAAAGGCGGAAAAGCATCCCATGCTGCTGTCTGCCAGGGAGCGGGGCGCGTCCGTCACCTGGCTATCCGCCGGGGACAGCATTCCCGTTTCCGATACCAGCGCGTTTTATGTGCTGGGGCCCGTCAGCAAAAATGAAGAAAATGAAAATAACAATTCCCTGGTGGTGGGCTTTTCCTCCCCCCATGGCAGCATCCTGCTTGCCGGGGATATGAAGGAGGAGGAGGAAGCGGAGCTGCTCAAAACCGGCTGTCTTTCCGCCTATGATGTTCTGAAGGCGGGCCATCATGGCGGCGGCAAGGCCAGTTCCCTTGCCTTTCTCCAGGCCGTGCGGCCAAGGGCGGCGCTGATCCTGACCAGCACCCCGGAGGAAGCGGATACCCCCGCCGCCTCCACCCTGAATCGCCTTGCCGCCGTGGGCTGCACAAGCTATGTATCCCAGGATTTTCAGGATGCCATCTGGCTCACCCTGAAAAACGGCGATATTTCCGTTTATGACGTCGCTTTTCAGCAGCTCCCCGCCCGGGAAAAAAATATCCAATTGACCATCGATCAGGAGGACGACCGGCTGATCATCGAAAATACCGGTACGGACGCCGTTTCGCTCCTTGATTGGCAGGTCTATTCCTCCAAGGGCAATGATCTTCTTCCCCTTCCCGATCACATTCTGGAGGCCGGAGAAAGCTATATCATCGGCTCCCGCAAAAGCGAAAAGGAATATCAGCTGCTCTGGGATCTTAAACGGGTATGGCATAAGAGCAAGCTGGATCATGCCATTCTCTATGACGCCTTTGGACGGCCCGTTGCCTGCACCGATAACGGCATGCCGGAATAGAATATGGTATAGCCTCTTGGAAAGGAGGAAATGCCATGAAGGAAAAGTATCCCTGCCCCTGCGGCGGATATTCGCCCTCCCCCGCGCCCTGGGATCGCCCCCCATCCCCGCCCCCCGGCGGGTTTCTCATGCAGCGGATTCTGGGCAGCGGACAGATAAACTTCCGCCGGAAATGCTATCAGCTCTGCCCGTCCTGCCTTCCGGATACCGGCTGCAGGCCGCTTACCCTTGCCGATGTGCAGATCGGCGGCGCGCCCCTCTGGGAGGAAGCGCCCTGCCATGAAAAAAATGCCGTGCTGCTCCGCGTCACGCTGCCCCTCATTCTGTTTTTCCGGGATGGGGCCTGCCTGCACCGGGCGGAGGCCGCCATTGAGGAAACACTTACGCTGCGCTTTCAGTGCCCGCCCTGCCAATGCTGGCGCGGCCAGATCACCGTGCAGGCGGCGGCGCGGCTCTGCGGCCAGGGCTGCGTAAGGGAGAATGGCTGCGTAGAAACGCCCCTGGAGGTGGAAATGCACGCCTATCTCATCGCCCCCTGCAGTGTGGGCGGCGGCCCGCAGCCCTGCTGCCCGCCGCAAAAGCCCTGGTATCCCCAGCCGCGCTTTGATCCCTATCAGGATCTCTTTCCCCCCGGCTGCCAGCGGTAAACGCCTTTCGTCCCCGAAGCGATGCTTTCGGGGACGATTTTTTTCGCAGGAAAAAATATGCCCAAAAATGCGGCGTGCGCCGTGATGCCGCACAGCGCACGCCTGGAGAAGAAAAGGAGGTGTGGGTGGTTTTCAGCTTCCGCCGTCCGCCTTGGTGGGGACGGCGTTTTTTCGGCAGCATTTGCCGGAAAAGGGGCAGCAGGCGCATTTGCCAAGGCATTTCCGGCGCAGTACGCCCCGAAGCAGCATCAGCCCTGCCGCGCAGAGGATTATCAGCCCAAAGATCCATACCGCAGACATCATCCATGCACTCCCTGCCGGCGGCAGAATGTTAAAACCAGGGCCCGCTGCGCCGCCGAATCACGGGGCCGCCGCTTCATACTATGCATCGGTTCGCCCAACGGGCAATCCCCCTGCTGTCCGTAAGTTAGTCTTATCTAACTCACAAGGACAGTATACACGCCGCCGCAGGATTTGTCAAGCATTTGTGCGAAAAAAATTTCGAATGATTTTCGGCAGGCGCAAGCGCGCCCGGGCTGCCGGCAAAAAAGCCGATGCTTCTGCCCGGCGGCAAATGAAGCATCGGCGTTTTCAGGCTTTCGCCCGTTTGCGGCGGCTTATTTCTGTTCCGCCTGGCTGTCCTTTTCCAAATCCTCCTTGGTCAGACGCATCAGCCGCTCCCGGGTGATTTCCTCCCTTTCCTCCGCCAGCCTGTCGGCCTGGGCGGCGATGGTTCTTTCAAATAGATTGCGCACGCCCCGGGCATTGCCAAAGCCCTTCACATCCCGGCTCTCCCGGGCAAGAATCTCCATCAGCGTATCCAGGGCCGTTTCCTCCAAGGTATATCCGCTCTTTTCGCAGCGCATGAGGAAAATCCCTTTCATTTCCTCCAGCGAATAATCCGGGAAATGCAGGAAGCGATTGAAGCGGGATTCCAGGCCGGGATTGGAATGGATGAATTCCTCCATCAGCTCCGTATACCCCGCCGCGATCACCACCAGATCCTCCCGATGATCCTCCATGGCCTTGAGAATGGTATCCACCGCCTCCTGGCCGAATTCATCTCCCGTGCGATTGGTCAGGGCATAGGCCTCGTCAATAAACAGCACGCCGCCCAGGGCCTTTTCAATCACCCCGGCGGTTTTGATGGCCGTCTGCCCCACATAGCCCGCCACCAGCCCGGAGCGATCCACCTCTACCAGATGCCCCTTGCTCAGCACGCCCAGGGCTTTATAGATTCGGGCCATCAGCCGGGCGATCATGGTTTTCCCCGTGCCGGGATTGCCGGAAAAGACCATGTGCAGCGAAAGCTCCGGGGCGGGCAGATCATGGGCCTTGCGCATTTTGCAGATTTCGATCCAGTTGATCAGGCTGTCTACCTCTTCCTTGATCGCATCAAGGCCGATGCAGCCATGCAATTCTTCCCGAAGCTCCTCTATGCTTTCCGGCTTTTCCGCATCCTTTTCCGCTGCCTCGGGCTGGGAAAGAGCATTTTCCGCCTGAACGGCAGGCGTTTTTTCCGCCGGGGCGGCCTTTTCCTTCTCCTCGGGACGGCCCCAAAGATCGCTCCCAATCGATTGCATCCGGCTTCTCAGCAGCCCCTGCATGATTTCATTCTGCATCCTGATGATTTCGTCCTTCCGTTCCATGGCGTCTTTCTCCTTTGCTTGCTGATAGATAGCTGCGGAGGCGGGAAAATGTGGCGTTCAGATCATGGCAGCGAATGATGCCGTCCGGATGAAAGGAGGTGGCCTCCACCGTGTAATCCCCCTGATAGTCCGTTCCCTGCAAAAAAGCAAACAGCGCGTCAAAATCAATGCTGCCCCGGCCGATATGCAGCGTCCGCAGATGCTTCCAATCCTTGTATCCGCCCAGATAATCATTCATGTGCATATGGCGGATGCGTCCCTCCTGCCAGAGCCAGCGGCCCTCCTCCCCGCAGATTGCGGGAATCTGGCCATGAAAGGCCGCCATTTTGGTATCGAAGGTAAAGCTGATCCCGGGGTACCTTTCGCGCAGCTGCCGCCAGCGAACAAGCGGATCCTGACAGGCGCAGACCACGTTTTCCACCATCAGTTCAATCCCATATGCCCCGGCTGTTTTCTGCAGCCAGTCAAAGGCCGCAAGATTATTCTCAAAATGATGATCCGAGGGCGGGCCATCCCATAAATGCATCACCATTTTCTTCGCCCCCAGGAAGGAGGCCATCTGGCAATTGACCAGGAATTTTTCCCTGACTGCCGCCATTTCCCCCGGCCCGTTCCGGCTGATGCTCTCCCCGATCTTCTTTTCGCAGTGCATCACCGGAATATCAATGGAAAGGCCCCGGAGAAAGGCGGCGATGGCATCCGCTTCTTCATACCAGGAATCATACAGCATAAATTCATAGCCGTCGCAGGCCAATTGATCCACGCAGGAGGCAATCAGCCGGTAATCCCTGCCGTTGGCCCGGCCGATCAGCGCCCCGGTGGAGCAGAGAATCCGCGCCATGCAGCATTCCTCCTTCCTCATCATTCAAAGGAAATTATAGCATATTTTCCGCCCGTCTGCGATGCTTTTTCCCGCCTGCAAATAAAAAAATCCCCCGAAAGCAGCTTTCGGAGGAGATTTTTCCTGCGCTTCATGCCCAGGCCGCCCGGGCCGCTCCCAGGGCGCAGCGAAACAGCTTTTCATGCCCCAGGGCGTTGGGATGGATGCCGTCCCGGCAATACAGCCCCTGAAAGCCGCGATCGGCCAGAAAATCGCACCGGAAATCCAATAGCGGCGTGTTTTCCTCATGGGCGGTATCCCGGACGGCGCAGGCATATCTTTCCTGCCAGCGGCACATCATCTGCGGATCCCCGAGATAAGAAAGAATCGCCGCCGCATCCAGCCCCTGGGATACCCAGCGAAATACCGCTCCCCATCCAGCGGCAGCGGCGTAACCAGCACGGGCGTCATGCCGCCCCGCCGCACAAAGCGGATCATCCCCTTCAGGCTTTCCCGGAATTCGGGCAGGCTGCTGCGGGCGGGATGCTCCTCCCCGGGGCGGCTTGCCACCTCCGCCCAGCAAAGATCGCAGTCATTGCCGCCAAATTCAATCACCGCAATACCGCCCGGCCTTAAATCTGCCGCTTCCATCCGGGCCAGGCATTCCGGGGCGGTGCAGCCCATGCTCCCGTAATTCAGCACCGGTATCTCCATTTTCTCCGCCAGCAGCCGCAGGCAATGCGCCCGGAGAATGGCATACCGGTTCCGCTCCTCATCAAAATAGACGCCCTTGGCGATGGAATCCCCCCAGACACAGATGGCACTTGGCTGCATTGCATGCACCTCCTGGCAAACATCATTTCATGTATGCAAGAAGAATACACCATCTGTTGTCAGATGTCAATACTTATGGAGAATAAAATTATTATATTTAGTTTTGTATATTAGATCATTCGTTTTCCTCAGCCTCTGCCAGGGCCTCCTCTGCCGCTTCCCAGGCGGCGTAATGCTGGGCCAGGGCATCCTTGAGCCGCTGGTATTCCCGGGCGGCGGCGGCGGCCCGTTCGGGATTGGTATAGGTTTCCGGCTCTGCCATCAGCGCCTCCTGGGCATTAACGGCCTCTTCCCCATCCATCACCTGCTTTTCCGCCAGCCTGGCGTTTTCCCGAAGGGCCTTCATCTGCTCCCGGGCCAGCCGCGCCCTGCGCTTTTCCTTGCCCGCCTCGGTGCGGGTCATGGAGGCATAGCGGGCATCCGGGGCGTTTTGGGCCGCCTCCCATTGGATGCGGGCCTGATAATCATCAAAATTACCAAGGTATTCCTTGGCCCCGTCCCGGGAAAGCGCCACCACCTTATTGGCAAAGCGATTGATGAAGTAGCGGTCATGGGATACAGCCAGAATGGTGCCGGTGAAGCTCTCCAGCGCGTCCTCCAGTACCTCCCGGCTATCCATATCCAGATGGTTGGTGGGTTCGTCCAGCAGCAGGAAATTATCCTTCCGCAGCATCAGCTTCGTCAGGGCGACCCGGCCCTTTTCGCCGCCGGAGAGCGTCTTTACCGGCATAAAGACATCCTCTCCCGTAAAGAGGAAAAGGCCCAGCGCGCCCCGCACCTGGCTCTGCTCCAGCCGGGGAAATTCATCCCATACCTCATCCATCACCGTTTTTTCGGGGTGCAGCGTCCGCTGCTGCTGATCATAATACCCCACATCCACATTGGCGCCCCAGCGCACAAAGCCGCTGTCGGGCGCTTCCTCTCCCAGGATGCAGCGCAGCAGCGTGGTTTTTCCGATGCCGTTGGGGCCAATCAGGGCGATGCGATCCCCGGCGCGGATATTAATATCAATATTCTGAAAGAGCGTTCTTTCCCCAAAGGCCTTGGAGAAAGAACGGATGGACATGACGTCATCCCCGGTTCGGCGCATGGCCTCAAAGCGGAAGCGCACCTGATGCTCATCCTCCGGCCGCTCCAGCCGCTCCACCTTTTCCAGCCGCTTTTCCCGGCTCTCCGCCGCCTTGATGGATTTTTCCCGGTTGAAGGATTTATAGCGGGCGATGATGGCCTCCTCCCGGGCGATCATTTTCTGCTGCTGCTCCCAGGCGCGCATCCGGCTTTCAAAGCGCTCGGCGCGCTGCTCCATATAGCTGGAATAATTGCCGGTATACTGCTCCGCCGTGCCAAGCAAAAGCTCGGTCACATGGGTGCAGACATGATTGAGAAAATATCGGTCATGGGATACCACAATCAGCGTGCCCCGGTATTCCGACAGGTATTTTTCCAGCCAGTCCAGCGCCGCCAGATCCAGATGATTGGTGGGCTCGTCCAGCAGCAATAGATCGGGCTTCTGCAAAAGCAGCCGGGCCAGGCACAGCCGGGTCAATTCCCCGCCGGAAAGCAGCCGAGCGGGCTGATCATACTGCTCCCTTGAAAAGCCAAGGCCGCTTAATACCCCCTGCACGGCGGAGCGCCAGGCATAGCCATCCGCCTTTTCAAAGGCATCGCTGAGCCGGGCATAGGTATCCCCAAGCCGCTTTAGCTCCCCTTCCTCCGTGATTTCCGCCATCTGCGCCTCCAGGGCGCGGAGCTTTTCCTCCATGGCAAAAACCGGGGCGAAAACCGCCTGCATTTCCTCAAATACGGTGGCGTCGCCGCTTACAGAATACTGCTGCTCCATATAGCCCACGCGAATGCCCTTCATGAGGGAAATGCTGCCGCCGTCCGCCTGCTCCTTCCCCGCCAGGATTCTGAGCAGCGTGCTTTTCCCACAGCCGTTTACCCCCACCAGGCCCATCCGCTGATGCTCCTGCAGGGTCATGCTGACATCCTTTAAGACCACATTGCCGCCAAAGGCCTTGTGGAGATTCTGTATGGTTAAAATAATCATGCTTTCTCCCACTTTTCCAAATCGTTCATTGCCTGGTATACCTCGTTTCTTGGCAGGCCGCCCAGAAGCAGCCCTTCATCCGGAAGGGATAAAAGCCCCGCCAGGATGGCCCGGCCCTGCGCCCGATACGCGCCGTCATTTCCTGCTTCCGTTTCCGCACCCAGAAAAACGGCATCCTCGCAGGCGGCATATTCCCCCGCCGCCGCAAAAAACCGGGCGCAGGCAAGATAATCTGCCGCCTCAAGCATATCCCCGCAGCGCGCCATTATTTCCTTCAGCCGCATTTGCCGGGCCCGGCAGACGCTTTCATCCCCCGAAAAGAGAACGAGCAGCCGCAGGGCGCGAAGATAATGCCCCTGTTTCTCCGCTTCATCCGAAATGATTTTCGCCTGCAGATAGGTAATTTCGCTGAGAGAAAAAAGCATCTGCTCCGGAAGCAGGGCGCAAAGGCTCTCCTCGCTCAAAGAAAAGGCGCTCCGGAGCGGCAGGCCGCATTGCTCCCGGCAGACATCATCAAGCGCCCGCGCCCTTTCCCGGGTATCGAGAATCCGGTTCAGACGCCGAAGCATTTCGCCCATCATTTCGATCATCCGCAGCACATAATCCTGCTGAAAGGCCATCATAATCCTCCGCGCTCAGGGATATAACACAACAAAGGGCTGACCGCATAACCGTCAGCCCTTGAAATCCAAACCGATTGCTTTGCCGGATCAGGCGAAAAACAGCATGACCACAGCCAGCAGCACAAACACAACGGCAGAGATCTTGGTGGCCAGAGCCAGCTTGCCTTCCAGGGTAGAATTCTTGTTTTTGCCGAAGAAAGTTTCGCTGCCGCCCGCCAGAGCGCCCATCCCATCCGATTCGCTGGACTGAAGCAAAACGGTGACAATCAAAACAATGGCAGCAAGCACCATGAGAATAAGCAGAGCAATTTCCATACAGATCGTACCTCCTTGAAATCAACGCTCGTTATTTTACCATATCTGTTTCCAAAATACAAGCGTTGTTGGAAAAAAAGTCGAAAGAATTGGAAAAACTCCCCGATTCATCAGGCCTCGGCGGCATTTTCGCCCATTTCATCCCGCCTGATGCCCGTATTATTCCTGCGCCAGCGACCGGAAAGCACAAACCAGATGCCCAGCGCCACGCCGCAGAGGGTGGCTGCGGGGGCAGCAAGACCGATGCCCGTCAGGCCCCAGCCCAGCACGGAGCCAAAGACCAGCGCCACGGGAATGCGCAGAAGCAGCGAGGAAACGATGCTGGAAATCATGGTGAAGGTGGTATACCCGGCCCCCAGAATCAGGCCGTTGCAGCAGAACTGAATGGGCACCAGCAGATAATCATAGCAGAGCGCACGGATATATTCCACGCCGCATTTAATTGTTTCCTCATTCTGATCAAAGATGGCAATGATTTCGGCAGGGAAAAGCTGCACCGCGGCAAAAACCGCAATGCCCAGCGCCATAGCGATGCCCAGCCCCACCACCATGGATTTTTTCGCCCGGTCATAGAGCCCCGCGCCCATATTCTGGGCTGCATAGGCGCTGATGGAGGAGGACATGGCCACCGCAGGCAGAATGGCGAAGGAATTGAATTTCCCGGCCACGCCTACCGCGGCAGAGGCCACATAGCCGCCCAGTTCATTGACCAGCGCGGTCATCACCAGGAAGGAAATATTGACGATGATGCTCTGAATCGAAGAGGGAATACCCAAACGCACCATCATCACCAGCTTCTCCTTATGAATCTTAAAGGAGCGCAGCTTGAAATCGAAAATGAACCGGGAGCGGGCCAGATACAGAACCGACATGATAAAGCTGATGGCCTGGGCGGCAATGGTGGCCCAGGCGGCCCCGGCCGCGCCCATATTCAGGCCCTTTACCAGCCAGAGATCCAGCCCGATATTGACCACGCAGGCCACGCCCACAAACATCAGCGGGCGGATGGAATCGCCCATGCCGCGCTGGATGGAGCTGACCGCGTTATACCCGAAAACGAAAATCGTGCCTGCCAGGCAGATATTCAGATAGCTCTGGGCGTGGGAAAAGGCCTCTTCCGGGCAATTCAGCAGCTTCAGAACGGGGCCGGAAAGCAGCATCATCACCACCGTCAGCGCCACGCCCGCAATGCCCAGCAGCGAAAACATGGTGCCCACCGATTCGGAGGCCTCCTTCGGCTTTTTTGCGCCGATATACTGGCCCACCATCACCGTCCCGGCCACCGTCAGGCCGCTGACCATCATGGCGATCATGTGGGTGATCTGGCTGCCGATATTGACGCCGGAGAGAATCGCCGTGCGCACTGCCGGATCCGGATTGGAAAAATTCCCCACCACCAGCATATCCACCGCGCCGTAGAGCGCCTGCAGAATATTGGAAATCAGGAAAGGAATACAGAAGGTAATCAGGCCCTTACCGATGGGGCCCTGGGTAAAATCCCGCTGGAGTTTGCTCATGGCATCTTCTCTCCTCTCATATTTTCGGTATGCAGCCGCATACAGAAACAATTTATAAGCATATCCCATTTTGATAAAAAATGCAAGCTTTTTCCCCAAGCCCGCCCGCCTGCCATCATTCTGCCATATTATCCCGTCCTTTCTCTGCCTGCGTGCGGTTTATTTCTTGTTTTTGCCATTAGTCATATCAAACCACTGCTTTTTTGCCCGGTTTTTCCTGTGAAACAGCCGCCGTGAAAAATTTTCCGGAATTTTCGTAAGATTTTTCGCGCTTTTTTTCAAATTAATGCGTGCATTTGCGAAGAAAATATGGTATCATATAATCTGGTGTAAACGAGATTGCCCTAAGGCGAAATCAAAGGAGGTTTTATACTGTCATGCCGGACATGAAAGACAAGTACGAACAGCTTCAGCAGGTCATTGCTGAGCTCAAGGATCAGCCCGGTGCCCTGATGCCCGTGATGCAGAAGGCCCAGGGGATCTTCGGCTGCCTGCCCATGGATGTCCAGAAGGTCATTGCCGAAGGCCTCGGCGTCACGCTGAGCGAGGTCTATGGCGTCGCCACATTCTATGCCCAGTTCACCCTGGAGCCCAGCGGAAAATACATCATCAGCGTCTGCCTGGGCACTGCCTGCTACGTCAAGGGCGCGCAGAAGGTGCTGGATAAGCTGAGCGAGGTGCTGGATGTGCCCTTTGGCAAGACCACTGCCGACGGCCTGTTCACCCTGAACCCCACCCGCTGCCTGGGCGCCTGCGGTCTGGCCCCCGTTATGACCATCAATGATGATGTGTACGGCCGCCTGACCCCGGATGATATCCCCGGCATCATCGCCAAGTATCGGGAAAAGGAACAGGCGTAACCCATGCGCGATCTATCCCTGCATATTCTGGATCTGGCACAGAACAGCATCCGGGCAAAGGCCCGGGTGGTTTCCCTGTCCGTTCTGCTCGATGAAGATGGAATTCTTTCCATTATCATTGAAGACGATGGAACAGGCATGAGCGAGGAAATGCTCGCCCGCGTGCAAAGCCCCTTTGCCACCACGCGCACCACGCGCCGGGTTGGCCTGGGGATCCCCATGATGGCAGAAAACTGCCGTCTGGCCGAAGGCAATCTCTCCATTGAAAGCACGCTGGGAAAGGGCACGCGCCTGAAGGCGACCATGAATACCGCCTCCATTGACTGCCTGCCGCTGGGCGATCTGCCCGGCACGGTGGTCACGCTTGTATCCGCCAATCCTGATTTTCCCGATTTTACGCTTCATTGCCGCTCCCCCAGGGGAGAAATGGCCTTTGATACCCGCAAAATCCGGGAGGCCCTGCAGGGCGTATCGCTGGCCGAGCCTGAAATCACCGCTTGGATGCTGGAATCCCTGCGAGAAGAAATTCAACCAATCTTTGGAGGTGTCACCCTATGAAGTCTTTGGCTGAACTGGAAGCCATCCGTCAGAAGACGCTCAGCCGCATCAACCTGCGCAAGGAAGATGAAAACGAAGTGATCCGCGTTGTGGTCGGCATGGCCACCTGCGGCATTGCTGCCGGCGCCCGTCCCGTTATGCTGGCCTTTATGGATGAGGTTGGCAAGCGTTCCCTGAATCATGTCACCGTGTCCCAGACCGGCTGCGTCGGCATGTGCCGTCTTGAGCCCATGGTGGATGTGTTTGTTCCCGGCAAGGAAAAGGTCACCTATGTTCATATGACCCCTGAAAAGGTGGCCCGTGTTGTGGCTGAACACATCGTCAATGGCCGCGTAGTGGAAGAATTCACCATCGGCGCTGCCGAGGATCAATAAGCTGACCGCTATTTAGGAGGAATTGCCCATGGATATCTATCGCGCACATGTGCTCTGCTGCGGCGGTACCGGCTGTACTTCTTCCGGTTCTGCGCAGATCATTGAGCGCTTTGAAGAGAAAATCAAGGAAGCCGGTCTGGAAAAGGAAGTCAAGGTTATCCGCACCGGCTGCTTCGGCCTTTGCGAGGCCGGCCCCGTTGTTATCGTTTACCCCGAAGGCACCTTCTACTCCCGCATTAAGGTAGAAGATGTGGACGAAATCGTCTCCGAGCATCTGCTCAAGGGCCGCAAGGTGCAGCATCTGGTCTATTCCGATCATGCCACCCATGAGCAGAACGCCAATAAGGGCCTCAACGACATCAATTTCTATAAGCATCAGCATCGTCTTGCCCTGCGCAACTGCGGCGTGATCGATCCTGAAAACATTGATGAATATCTGGCCTTTGACGGCTACAAGGCCCTGGAAAAGGCCCTGACCAAGATGACCCGGGAAGAGGTTATCGATGAGATCCTCAAGTCCGGCCTGCGCGGCCGCGGCGGCGGCGGCTTCCCCACCGGCCTCAAGTGGAAGTTTACCTATAATTCCCAGGCCGATCAGAAGTATGTCGCCTGCAACGCCGACGAGGGCGACCCCGGTGCTTTCATGGATCGCTCCATCCTGGAGGGCGACCCCCATGCCGTGATTGAGGCCATGGCCATCGCCGGTTACGCCATCGGCGCTTCCGAGGGCTATGTGTATGTCCGCGCCGAATATCCCATCGCCGTCAAGCGCCTGCAGATCGCCATCGATCAGGCCAAGGAATACGGCCTGCTGGGCGAAAATATCTTCGGCACCGGCTTCAAATTCAATATGTTCATCCGTCTGGGCGCGGGCGCTTTCGTCTGCGGCGAAGAAACCGCGCTGATGCGCTCCATCGAGGGCAAGCGCGGCGAGCCGACTCCCCGTCCTCCCTTCCCCGCTGTCAAGGGCCTCTTTGCCAAGCCCACCATGCTCAATAACGTGGAAACCTATGCCAACGTGCCCCAGATCATCCTCAACGGCGCCGATTGGTTTGCTTCCATGGGTACCGAAAAGAGCAAGGGCACCAAGGTATTCGCTCTGGGCGGCAAGATCAACAACACCGGCCTGGTGGAAGTGCCCATGGGCACCCCCCTGCGCACCATCAT
>CAZJUJ010000064.1:0-14762 GCA_964549135.1 uncultured Oscillospiraceae bacterium
AATTTGGCAGGATTCACCCATGTTCCATCCAGAGCCGGTTTTCGGAAGGGGCGCGGGGGAACCACTTTTGACTCAAAAGTGGTTCCCCCGCAAAAAAAATCCCCGTTCTCCCGTCCCCGATTTTCGGGAGGGTGCGGGAGGGGACTTTTGACTCAAAAGTCCCCTCCCGCAATATCTTTCCCCGTTCCTCCCCGGTTCAGAAGAGGGCGGCTTCGATGAGGATGCACAGCCGGTGGTAGAGGGGCAGATGCATTTCCTGCACCCGGTAGGTTTCGGTTTCCGGCACATTCAGCAAAAGGTCGGCGCAATCCTTCATGCGGCCGCCGGTTTCCCCGGTCAGGGCGATGGTTTTCATGCCCAGGGCACGGGCGGTTTTCATGGCGCGGCAGATATTTTCCGCATTGCCCGAGGTAGAAATACCCAGCAGAATATCCCCGGCGCGGCCATAGGCCATCACCTGCTGGGCAAAAACGCTGCTGCCATCGATATCATTGATAATGGCGCACATCAGGGCGCTGCTGGCCGTCAGATCCAGGGCGGGCAGGCCCCGCTGCAGCTTTTCGGCCCAGGGCTCCCCGATTTTTTCAAGCAGCGCCGCATCCAGGGGCCGCTTCTTAAGAAAGCCCTTGGCCAGTTCCCCGCAGATATGGGCGCAATCCGCCGCGCTGCCGCCATTTCCGCAGAGCAGCAGCTTGCCCCCCGCCTGAAAGCAGGCGATGATCTCCTGCGCCGCCTGATTGATTTTTTCCTCCAGCGTCATTTTCCCTCATTCCTCCATCCGATAATGGCCGTGGAAACAGCCGCCAGATCGCCAATGCGATCCCCCAGCGCGGCGGGCAGCACCCGGCACGCGCCGCGATTGATGGCCAGCGCCTCCCGGGCAATCTCCGCTTCCATTTCCTTTCTGAAATGCCGCTCCGCCCGGGCAAAAACGCTGCCGATCACGATGACTTCAGGATTGATTATATCCATGAGAATGGCAATGCCCCGGCCCAGCACCTGGGCGCTGCGGCGGAAAACGGCAAGCGCCTCTTCATTTCCTTCATCCGCCAGCAGGGCAAGCTCTTTGGCGCTCAGATCCCGGCCCATCTGCAGCCGGGCCAGCTGCCGCAGGCCGCCGCCCGAGCAGAAGCCCTCCATGGAGCCCGCCTTGCCATAGCCTACCGGGCCCTCCTTTTCCATGCGCACATGTCCGATCTCCCCAGCCATGCCGTTTGCACCCTCATAGAGACGGCCATCCAGAATCAGCCCGGCCCCAAAGCCCGTGCCGAAGGTCAGGAAAATCATGCTGCGGCTGCCCTTGCCCGCGCCATATTCCCATTCGGCCAGGGCGCAGGCGTTGGCATCATTCTGCAGATAGGCGGGCGCGCCCAGGCGCTGGCTGAGCCAGGCCGTAATCGGCACCTCATCCCAGCCCGGCAGATTGGGCGGGCTCAGGATCAGGCCGCGCCGGGTATCCAGCGGCCCGCCGCAGCTGACCCCTACCGCCGCGGGAAGGGGGGCGTTTTTCCGCCCCTCCTCCAATAGCTTTACCAGCAGCGCCTGCCACCCGGGATAATCCGCCGTAGCCAGCTGATAGCGATAGAAGATGCCGCCATCCTCCCCTGCCGCGCAAAAGGCGCATTTGGTGCCCCCAATATCCAGACCCCAGAATACCTTTTCCGCCACGCTTATACCTCCCATTCAAAGGGCTCGGGCAGGGCCGCGATTTTTTCCACCCAGCCAAGCATGGTCTTGGCGTCATAGGCGGGATAGCCCGAAATGTAATGATTGCCGTAGCTCTTCCCATCCATTTCCCAGGTGATCAGATACAGCATCTGCCGGCCCGCCAGCTCCCGGATATGGCCAAGGCATACGTTTTCATTGGCGGGGGATACGCATTCGCCCTCCAGCAGGATTTCGCCGGTATCGCCGTTGGAAATGCGGTAGCGCACCGTTTTTTCCTCCCGGCTGTCATTGCAGAGATAGACCTCATGGCCCCAGTCCGTCAGTTCGTCCATCAGCACCGCCACCGGCTGCTGCACCCGCTTGATATAGTAATAGGCCAGCTTCCTGGCGAAATAATAATCCACCACGGCATCGGAAATCTGGGGCCAGCCATCCAGCATATTCCACCAGATAATGCCCGTGCGCCGCCATTTCTTGATACGGGTACGCTCGATAAAGAATTTCTTGGCCTCGGCCTGGGTAATCTGGGAAAGCCGGGCAAAGGTCTCAAGATCGCCGGGTACCTGACCAAAGAGAATATCCACCTGATCCTGCATAAGCTCAATGCGGTTATAGGAGCGCTTTTCCAGACGGACATAATCGGTATTATGGGTATCCCATACATCGCTGTTCAGCCAATGATTCAGATCCGCTTCCGGGATATATTTTTTCAGCGATGCCACCGCCGGGCAGCCATGATAGCCGCACTCGCTGATAAAATGGGCCGAGCTATGCTTATAGAAATCATCCTTGAAATAGGCCCGGGCCCCCCAGTTATGCTGCTCCGGCGCATCCAGATAATGCATATTGGCCGGGGCATAGGGCGAAGAGGGCAGATAATAGCGATAGGGATCATGCATCCGCACCATCCGGGGCAGCACCTCCCGGGACAGGCCATTATAGCGGTTTTCCTCGCTGGCATAGCCCCGGCACTGGGTACAGGAATCCACCTCGTTATCCCCGGCCCAGAGCAGGATGGAGGGATGATTGCGCAGCTTTTTGATGACGGCGGCAGCCTCCTCCTCAATCTGCTCGGCAAAATCCGGCAGCGCGGAATAGGAGGCGCAGGCCATGCTGAAATCCTGCCAGACCATCATGCCCCGCTCATCGCAGAGATCAAAGAAGGCATGATCCTCATACACATTGCCGCCCCAGCAGCGGATGATATTGCAGCCCGCATCCTCCAGTAGATCATGGGCCTGCTGAAGCCTTTGGGCATCCCGGCTGTGCAGCGCATCCAGGGGCACCCAGTTTGTGCCCTTGCAGAGAATGGGGCAGCCATTGGCGCTGATCCTGAATTCCCCGGCATCGCCCTTTTCCATCACCATTTCGATTTCCAGCCGGCGGATGCCGATGCGGTCAACCCGGGTATCCAGGGCCTTCCCATCCTTTTCCAGGGTCATGGTTACGGTATAGAGCGAAGCGGGGCCATAGCCCTTGGGCCACCAGAGGCGGGCGTGGGGAATATGAATATACAAGGTGCCGCTGGTAAAGCCGATCCGCTGCACCGTTTCAAATTCGCTGTCCCCGCATACGCCCCGGATTCTCAGGCTGTAGCCCAGCAGCAGGGGATCATCGGTATCCCAGGCATAGGAAACATGCAGATCGGCGCTGCCATCCGCGTGCAGCCCCGAGGTGGCGTAATAGGCGGTCTTGATCCGGGTGGGGCGCTCCTCCTCCAGCCGCACCCCCCGCCACATACCGGCGGATACGAATCGGCCCATAATATCCCAGCCAAAGGAAGAGGAGGGAATGCGCAGCAGCATCAGCTCCTTGCCCGCCTCATGGGTTTCCACATAGACGGGCACATCCATTTTCCGGGCCTCATTGATGGCCGAGCGGATGCGCACGGTAAGATGATTGGTTTCTCCATAGCGCAGCGCATCCGTCACATCAAAGGCGTGGGCGATCATGGCATTGCGGCTCTCCCCCACCCATTCATCATTGATGAAAATTTCGGCAAAGCAATTCAGCCCCTCAAAGACCAGCTTCCACCGGGAATCCCCCCGGCTTTCCGGGGCCTCAAAATCCCGCTCAAACTGCCAGCGGTAGAATTCATATTTCCTGAAATCATAGATGTTTTCCCCGTAAAAGGGATCGCCCTCCTTCCCGGCGCGATGCAGATCAATTTCCACATTGCCGGGCACCTGGGCGGGAATCCTTTCCCCATTTTCCCGCAGATAATCCAGGGAATCCTGCATATTCCGGTCTTCCAGGGCGTAATAGAGCTGCCAGGAGCCGTCCAGAGAAAGCTGCTTGTTCATTTCTTGTCACTCCTTCAAGGTTTTTATTTCAGCGAGGGGAGAAACTCCGGCTCGCTCAGAAATCGATCCAGAATCAGAAAGGAGGCCGCCTGCATGGCCTGAAAGCGGCTGCCCGGCCTGACCACCAGGCGGGTATCCCGATAAATCCGGGGGGAAAGCCGCTCCCGCATCACCTGATCCACGCAGGCGCGCAGCCTTTCCTCACAGGCCGCCAGTTCATCCGTAATCACGATCAGATCGGGGTTCAGCACATTGCAGAGATTGACGATGCCCTGGCCCAGCATCCTGGCCTGCCGCTCATAGACGGAAACGGCCAGCGGATCCCCCCGATGCACCAGGGAAAGAATGGCCCGGCCATCCGGGGCCTGGCCCGCCAGGGGATGCCCGCGCTGCTGCGCCAATTCTCTTTCCATTTCCTTTTCCAGCGCCAGCACGGAAACGTATTTTTCCAGGCAGCCCCTGTTTCCGCAGTCGCAGAGGGGACCTCTGGGATCCATGCTCATATGCCCCAATTCCCCTGCGCAGCCCAGCGCACCGCGCACCGGCTGGCCATCCATCAGGATGCCCGCGCCCAGTCCCTGCCCGGCCAGCACGCAGATCATCATCCGGGCTTCCTCTCCCGGCGGGCGATTCCACCATTCGGAAAGAGCACAGCAGACGCCGTCATGCTCCAGCACCACCGGCAGATGAAATTCCTTTTGCATTTCCTCGGGGATGGATATCTGCTCCCAGCCGGGAAAGGCGCTCATATAGGCGATTTTTCCCTCCCGGTACAGAATGGGGCCCGGGGAGGCAATCCCCACCCCCAATACCGTTTGCCCCTCTGCGGCCTGCATGAGGCGGCGGAGCATTTCCTTCATCTGCCCCAGGGCAGCCCGAGCATCCACCTCCGGCGGCAGGCGGCATTCGGCGGTATCATAGATTTCCCCGCCCAGATCAAACAGCCCCGCCCGGATATGCCGCCTGGTCAGGCGCAGGCCGATGCTGCGGTATTTTTCCTGGCAAAGGGAAAGGCCAATGGAGCGGCGGCCCGCTTGATTTTCCATCAGCCCCACCTCCCGTACCACCCCGGCATCAATCAGCTGCTGGGTGATGCCGGTAATGGCGGCCTTGGTCAGCCCGGATTGCCGGGCCAATTCCGCCCGGGAGCAAACCCGCAGCCGATGAATCAGCCGAAGGATCAGCGCCCGGTTCAGCCCCTGCAAATCCCCCTGATTTTTCCCCGCCTTGGTCATGCCGCATCACCCCAAGTCATCTGCGTTAATTAGTTAATTCATTTAACTTATCTGTACTATAGCATAGCGCGCCGCTCCCTGTCAAGGGATTTTTGCGCCGCCTGGCGCCCCTGCGCAAACAAAAAATGGCCCATCGGCGTTCTTTCGTTCGCCGGGGGCCGCTCTTTCACCGTCATCCTCCCGGGCAGGGAAGAAACGGCAGGCGCTTAAAGTTCCAGCGCCTCATAAATCAAATTCCGGATGGTGGGATGCACCTCGTCATAGGCATAGCCGCAGCCCAGCACATGCTGCACGTAGAAGGCGGAAAGGTGATGCACCGGATCGATCATCACCCAGGCCCCGGCCGCGCCGTCCCAGCCGAATTCGCCCATCTGGCCCCGGCCGCCCAAATTGGGATTCACCCGGGTGCGCACGCCCAGGGCGTAGGAATAGCCCCTGCGCCGCCAGGTATCAAAGGTCTTGCGGGAATTGGGGGAAAGCTGACTGGCGCTCCAGAGCTGGATGGTGGAAAGGAAAAGAATTCTCTTACCGGTATGGCCCACGCCCTCGCAGGCCAGAGCATCGGCAAACAGGGCGTAATCCTTCAGATCGCTGATCAGGCCCGCGCCGCCGCTTTCATGATTTTCGCTCAGCCGATAGGGCAGATCGGTCTTGGGAACGGGCGTGGCGATGCGCTTATCCGCATCGTAGGTAAACTTATCGCACAGGCGGGAAAGATTATCCTCATTAAAATCAAAGGAAATCGCGGAAAGGCCCAGGGGCGCCCAGATATTTTCCCGGAGATAATCCGAAAATTTCTTTCCGGAGGCCACCTCCACCACCGCCGCCAGCACATCATGGCAGAGGCTGTAGAGGAAATCCTCGCCCGGCTCAAAATGCAAAGGCTTCTGGGCAAGGGCGGCGGCAATCTGCCGGGTGGTGGCCTTGCCATCCGTTTCCGCAAGGAGCTTTTTCAGGGCAGGAGTATCAATATCATAATCCAGGCCGCCCTGCATGCTCATCAGATGGCGGATGGTCATGATTCTTTTTGCGGGATGCACGCCCTTTTCATCCTCCACCTGGAGATGGGCATATTCCGGCAGATAATCAGCCACCGGCGCATCCAGAGAGATTTTGCCCTTTTCCACCAATTGCATTACGGCGCAGGTGGTAAACACCTTGCTGCAGGAATAGAGGCAATAGGTTTCATTGCCCGTAAGGGGCTTTTTCCCCGCTGCATCGCTGCAGCCCGCCATATGCCGATAGATCATTTCATGATCCCGGTAAACCGCCAGATCGCAGCCGGGAATGCCATCCCCCAGCAAGGAATCCAAATACACCGACAGCTTTTCAAATCCCATGGAAACACCCCGCTTTTTTCAATTTCGTCTCATTTATTATACACGCTTTTCCGGCGGCGCGTCAATGGTGCCTGCGGCTTTATTTTTCCTCTCCCTTGATCTGCTTTCTGTATTCGCTGACGCCGATATCATATTGGCTCTTGAATTTTCTGCGGAAGGAGGAATGATCCCAATAGCCCACCTGATTGGCGATTTCCTGAATGGTCAGATCGGTATTTTTCAGCAGCTCCTTTGCCTTTTCCAAACGCACAAAGGAAACGTATTCAATATAGGTCTTGCCGAAATGCGCCTTAAAGACCTGGCCCAGATGCGCCTTATTGATCCCGGCGAATTCGGCCACCGCTGCGGCGGAAAGCCCGGGATCAGGATAATGGGCCTGGATGTAGGCGGTAATCCGCTCAACATCCAGTTGCGGGGACGGGGCGGAAAGGAAGCGCTGGAGCAATTCGCAGATATCCCGCTCATACTGGACGTCATCCGTCACCTCCATGCTGCAGGCCCATTGGAGCAGGCCGACGCTGTCCTCCCCATCCTCCTCCAGGGCGGCGATGATTAACTGCAGAATGCAATAGCGCAGATAGGCCTTGTTGGCGGGATTGCAGCGGGCGGTCAGCAGCTTTTCATGCATCTGGCGGAAGGCCGTCTGTGCCTTTTTCAGGTTTTTCTCCCTGAGGCCCAGGGTAAACTGCTGCAGATCCTCGGGCTCCAGCTGCAGCACCTGCTTTTTATTGCCCATGAGATCATCAAAGCAGACAATGGGCGTTTCCTCGTCCCGGGCCTCCATCACCTCGCCAAAGGCCAATTCCACCATGCTCAACTCCTGATACACCTGGCTCAGGCAGATCCTGCCCTTGAGCTGCATTTCGCCCAGCAGCGCCTGATAGCGCCCGGCGCATGCCAGCCGGATTTCCTTCTGCCGATCCTCATTGGGAAGCTCCAGCAGAAAGGCGATCATGGGCCCCTGGGGCGTATCCATAATGCAGGAAAGCTCGCCCTGGATTTTTTCCAGCAGCGCGGCAAAGCTTTTGCTTTCCGCCTGGGCATAAACGCCGCCCACGCAGTAAAATTCCTCGCTCAGCTCCATGCCCCCCGAGCGCAGCAGCTGATTGGCCGTTTCCCTGTCCTTGACCACGCCCCTGAGCATTAACTGCAGCGTCTGCTGGCGGATGGTTTTTCCGTAATCCTTCAGGCTGGAGGTCAGGGCGCTGATTTCATGGGCCGAATTGCTGAGCAGATTGCCGATAAAGGCATATTCATCCCGGCGGCGGAATTCCACCGGCGCGCCCTTGGCTACGTCCACCAGCCGCCTGAGCTTTTTCATCCGGCTGGTGCTGAGAATCACCGATACCAGCGTGGAGAGCATCAGCCCCACCGCCAATAGCTGCAGGCTCGTCCTTTGCCCGCGGCGCACCGGCTGATACAATTCCTCCGGGTGATAGAATACCTCCATATCCAATTGCATGGAGGGGATTTTTTCGGTAATGCAGACATATTCCGCCATCCCCTCCGGCAGCACCGGCAGCACCTGGATTTTGCCCTCCGCCTCATAGAAGCAGACGATGGACTGATCCTCAAATACCAGACGGATATACACCGGCATGCCGGTAGAGATGCTGCGCATTTTTTCCGACAGCTTATCAAAGGAGATCAGATAATTCACCGAAACCACCGAGCGGGCGACCATGGAGGAGGTGGGGAAATGGAAGAGCATATATCCATTTGCGCTGCTGCCGCGCCAGAGCGCCCCGGCCACGGATTTTTCCTCCTGCGCCAGCATCCTTTCCGCCCGGGCCTGGGAGTCGGCAGAAAGCCCCATGGTTTCTTTTAAGAATACCTTGCCGCTGGAATACCCCACCGAGGAATACACCGCATCCCCCGCCGGATGATACAGAAAGGTATGCTGCACCAGCATATCCTGTCTGCCCACGCTTTTAATCAGCTCCACGGCATCGAAGCGATTGATGTTATCCCGCCAGAATTCGCCCCGGAAGCTGGCCTCGGCGGCCAGAGAAACGGCGCTGCCCTTGTAATTGCCGTAAATTTCCTTCAGGGATTGGGCCGTTCTTTCCACGCGCCCCTGCATGGACTGATAGGTGGATTTTTCCAATTGCTCCATGGTGCGGCCGGAGGCCCACAGGCTCACCATGACCAGCGGAATCAGCACCACAAAATAGGTGAAGATGATATTCTGAATCATGAGCTTTTGCCGGCTGTTCTTTCGATACTGATACATGTGCTTCCTCCGCGCTGCTTGCTGAATGGGGGCATTTCCGGAAATGCAGGAAACAGACGGCCCGTTTCTGGGCCGCCCGTTCCCCGGAATGGGCGTTTTTTCCGCCCGCCGATTAAGGATTACAGGTTCTTGGCATAGCGATCATAGGCCTGCTGCTCAATCTCCAGCAGCCGCTGCAGACCCATGGCGTTCAGGGTTTCCAGATAGGTATCCCAGTTGCTTTCGATATCGGTTTCGCCGATAATGAACTGGGCCTTCATGGTCTGGATGTAGGTGCGGATATCGGTCACCAGAGAAGCGCGCTCAGTCTGCTCGTCGATGGTGTAGGTCACCTGAGGATAATCGGAGCAGGTCTTCACCTGGCGGACATAATAATCCTTGAACGCATCGATCAGAAGCACATGATCGTTGGGGTCATCGGAGGCAGCCGCTTCATCCAGGAAAGCCTTGAGCTCCTCCACGGTAGAATTATCCACGATGGTCTGGGCCTCGCTGTACTGCACCAGCTGCCAGGCATTGTTCAGCTGAGAATACTGGCTCTTCCATTCGGAATAGCTCAGGCCGGATTCTTCGTAATAGCCGGTGCCATCCACCGTCTTGATGCCGTAGGCGCCTTCCACGATGGTGCCGTCCACGCCGTCGCAGCAGAGCCAGGCGTCAATCATGCCTTCCTCGGTGTACATATAATCCATGATTTCGCAGATCTTGGCAATCGATTCCTCGGAAGCAGAGGCAGAAACCACGTCTACAGCCAGCTCGGTAACAGGATTCCACAGGGGATAAATAACCTCGGGAGCCTGTTCGGACTTGAAGCCGGTTACGAAGGTGTAATCCAGATAGATGCGCTTGTCCATCACGTTGAAAGCGCGATCCAGGGTGGACCAGGAGGCGAGATAGCCAACCTGACCGTTGCGGCACTTGGCCAGATATTCATCATTGGTCTGAATGAAGCAATCGGGATCCAGCAGGCCTTCGCTGTACAGCCGGTTCATGTAGGTCACATAGGCCTTCCAGTTTTCGCTGATATCCGCCAGCCAAACCTTGCCGTCGGTCACCTGAAGCTGATAGTTGTTCTGGTAGCCATAGATGCCGAAGGAATTGCGCAGGGAGAATTCGCCGCGGGTGCCGGAATACTTATCCATGGTGAAGGACAGGGGAATTTCATCGTTGGGGTCGCCATTGCCGTTGGCGTCCTGTTCCTTAAAGGCCTTCAGCACCTGATAGAGTTCCTCGGTGGTGGTGGGGTATTCCATGTTCACGTTCTTCAGCCATTCGTTGTTGATATACGCCATGGCCACTTCACGGGAGCAGAGATTGCCGCGGGTCTTGTAGAAGCCGTAGATCGCGCCGGTTTCATCCTTGCTGAAGGCGGCAAGGGCAGAATCCTCTTCCAGCTTGGCGGCATAATGGGGCATCTGATCCAGATACTGGGTCAAATCCAGCAGGAAGCCCTCCTGGCCATAGCGGTCGGCATTCGCCTTGGTCATGTTCACGTTGAGCATCAGATCGGGCAGGCTGTCATCCGCCAGCATCAGGGTGAGCTGGGTTTCCCAGGCATCCTGGCTGAAGAAATTGCACTGCAGATCCACATTGAATTTTTCTTCCAGATACTTATGATACAGGAAGTTGTCCACGTTGGTGGGATTGGTGCAGTAGCCAGTCACGGTGATGACTACGGGCTCCTCCTCCGCCAGCACGGGCAGACAGGGCAGCAGCAGCATGGCCGCCAGCAGCAGGGAAACCAGGGCTCTGAGGGTCTTTTTCATGGGTTCGTTTCCTCCATTCCTTATTATATTACCATCGGTTAGCCTTTTACGGAACCGATCATAACCCCTTTGGCAAAGTATTTCTGCAGCCAGGGATAGATAGCCATCATGGGCGCGGTAGCCACTACGATTACGGCATACTTGATCATGTTGGCGGTATCCACCTGCTTAAGCAGGGCGGCGGCATCCTCGGCGCTCATGGCATCGCCGCTGGCAAAGGCCGCCTCGGCGAATTTGCCGATGGTGAGGATTTCCCTCAGGAAAATCTGCAGCGGATACTTGCTGCGGTCGGAAAGATAGATCATGGCGCCAAAATAGCTGTTCCAATGGCCCACGCCGTAATACAGCATCAATACAACGATAATGGGAGAGGAAAGCGGAATGATAATTTTTAGCAGCATTTTCAGATCGCTGCAGCCATCCAGGAAAGCGGCCTCATGCAGCTCCCAGGGAATGGTATTGGCAAAGAAGGTGCGGGCCACGATCAGATTATAGGTAGAAACGCCGCCCGAAATCAGCATCACCCAGCGGGTATTGAGCAGACCCAGATCCTTGATGTTCAGATAGCCGGGAATCAGGCCGCCGGAAAAATACATGGTGATCATAAAGAGGGTCATGATCAGGCCCCGCAGGGGGCAATCCCGCCGGGAAAGGGCATAGGCGCAGGGAATCGTCAGCGCCAGATTGACCAGCGTGCCAAAGAAGGTATAGAAAATGGTGTTGGCATAGCCCGTCCAGATTTCGGCATAGCTCAGAATAAAGGTATAGGCCCGAAGGGAGGGATCCACCGGCAGCAGGATCATTTCACCGCTGCCCACCGCATTCGGATCACTGAAGGAGGCGCTGATAACAAAGAGCAGAGGATAGAGAATAATGATGAATGCCAGAATGAGCAGCGTGCTGTTTACGATGACAAATACCAGATCGCCGCCCCGGGGCATGGTACGCCGTTTGATTTTCATATGCGCCCCTCCTTACCAAAGGCTGGTCTTGGCCAGCCGGCCGCTGATGGTATTGGCCAGCACCAGCACGGTGCAGTTCACCACGGAATTGAAAAGCCCGGTAGCCGTGGAGAAGGAGAAATCCTTATTGGTCATACCCAGCGTATATACATAGGTAGAAATTACCTGCGATCCCGTCAGGTTGGTGGGGTTCTGCAGGGCAAACACCTTTTCATAGCCCACGCTCAGCACCTGGCCGCACTGGAGAACGAAGAGGGTGACCATGGTGGGCACCAGCACGGGGAAATTAATGTAGATAATCTTCTGCAGGCGGCTGGCGCCATCGATATCCGCCGCCTCCAGCAGGGATTGATCCACCCCGGAAAGCGCCGCGAAATAGATGATGGCGCCCCAGCCCGTGCCCTGCCAGATGCCGCTGACCACATACACCCATTTGAAAAGATTAGCCTTCTGCATAAAGGCAATGGATTCTATCCCGAATAGATTCAGCACCTTATTGATGATGCCGCTGGAGGGATTGGTGAAGAGGATCACCATGCCGCACATAACGATGGTGGAAATAAAATGCGGGGCATAGGAAACGGTCTGGAAGGTGCGCTTGATGGGCTCGTGCTTGATCTCGTTCACCATCAGCGCCAGAATCACCGGCATGGGGAAACTCAGCACCAGGGAAAGCAGCGAAATGCTCAGGGTATTTTTCATAATGATGGGGAACCAGTAGGAGCTGAACAGCCGCTCGAAATTTTTCAGGCCCACCCACGGGCTATCCCAAATGCCCATTTTCAGCTTGTAATTCTTAAAGGCGATGATCACGCCATACATGGGCTTATACTGGAAAAGAATCAGATATACCAGGGCAGGAAGCGTCATCAGCAGCAATTGCCAATGCCGGGAAATCTGAAAGCCCAGGCCCTTGCGGCGAATGCGTCTTTCGTTCGTCCGCGCCGCTCTTGCATCGGATAAGGTCATACTGTTTCCTCCATTTGCATTTGTCCGATCAGCCCCGCGTCGGCTGATGAGGTCATTATACTCCCCCTTTTGCTTATTGAAAATATGGTCAAAAACACAGCAGAACGCCTATCCGCCCTCGATTTTTCGCCACATTTTCCTTGGATTCAGGCCCTTTTCCGCCCATATCGGTGAAAATCACCACCTCACCGGCAAAAAAATTTGAAAAATATAGCGGAGGGAGCAATTCCCCTGGAAGCATTGAAAGGCGTTCCGGGAAGTGGCAAAATGCCTGGTGAAGCAAATAGAACGGAGCGGAATAGCGCTGTGCAGTACGTTGGAACAATTGACAAAAGGATGTTCAGGGCAATATCTCAGGATATTGTTGGCAATGATGTAATCATCACGGATGAAAGAATAGCGCATAGCAATGAGCATAGACATGCTTTTGATAAATATCAGAAGTATTTATCTTTGGTTCTTAGCGATCCAGATTTCATTTTTCTCGATAAAAAGCCAAATACCGGGATTCTTATCCGGGAAATTGTTGACGAAGGGACGCATATGCAGCTTGTTCTCAGACTGCATGTATCAAGTGATGCTCCGGAATATAAAAACTCGGTTATTTCGTACTGGAATATTAATGAATCAAGAAGAAAGAACTACGAAAGGAACAAGACAATTGTTTACAAACGCGGCGACCTATGATATAATGACATCGCATCGGGAAGGTGTTGAGGTGGTAAATTTGTTGCGACCACACGCCGATGGTAATGACAAGGGGAAACCCTGAGAGATGCGGGGAATGCGACGCCCGCCAACATCAACCGATGCTGAATACAAAAGATAAAACCGCCCCGCCACACGGCAGGCGGTTTTTTCGTGGCAAGAATCCTCACCGATCCTGACCCCGCGCGCGAGGTCATCAACTGCCATTGCATTCTGATTCCCGGCGTGCTGCTGCCGGGGGAGAAATTGGACGAGGATGGAAAAATTCTTCCTCAGCGCTTGAAAAAAGAAGAAGAAAATGGTAAACTGCTTCTGGATTTACAAAGATTTGCTGAATCCGACCTTAGAAAGCAAAGCACTGCCTCAATACGCAAAGGCATTGCGAGTTTTCGCGAAAGAATCCAAGAACATGAGCATAAAATAAAACACCCTGAAGCATTTTATTCCGATTGGGATACTGTTCCCGATAAAATAAAGGGTGGCAGGCTTGCGCATTGGAAAAAGGAAATTGCAAACTTCCAAAGCAGCATAGAAGAAAGAGTGCAGATTCTCAAAGAAAGGGGCGTTGATGATGAATGAATTGCTGAGCAAGGCAGGAATTGCTTATATTGTTTCTCGCGTTTTGAGCAATGCAAATGATGCAATTCAGGAGAAAAAAGAACCACCGGCCGATGATGAATTTATCAACGGAAAAATCCTCGCTTACTACGAAGTGCTTGATACCATCAAGAACGAACTCATTGCCCGTGATGAGGATTTGAAAGAATACGGATTGGACATCAATCTTGAAAAGGAAATCCACTAACCGCCCCGCCACACGGCAGGCGGTTTTTTCGTGGAGAAAGGAGGGGCATACTTGGCGGTAAAATTTACGGACAACAGCCCCGAGGCGCTGGCGCTGATGCAGCGCAATGTCCGTGCCGCGCTTTCCGCAATGGGCGAGGAGGCCGTAGGCGCAACCGTGAAGCAAATGCAGAACGGCTACGGCAAGCCCATCCGCCAGACCGGCAACCTGATGGGGAGCATCGCCCATGCACAATCCGACGATATGACCGAGGATGTCGGTACAAATGTGGAATATGCGCCTTTTGTGCATGAGGGGACGCGGAAAATGGCCGGGAGGCCATTTCTGCGCGATGGAATAGCCGGAGCGCAAGACCGGCTGCAAAGAGTGGCTGAGGCATACCTCAAGCAAGGCTTTGTGTGATTTTACCTTTGGGCAATTCCAGCCGCGGGCAAGCGTGCCCTGCGGCTGTTTTGCATACATACATCGGCGGCAAGCAACGCCGCCCGAAGAAATGGAGGATGTAAAAAATGGCACTTACGATGAAAGTTTTGTTTCAGTCCACTCGTCCCGGACGGGACGAAACCGCGTCCACGGGAGGGCTCTTTTGGACGTCTCGTTCCGCCCGGAAGGAACTGCCCCCGAAGGTCGGCTCTTCGCCCTCATGTCTGCTTCCATCACAAAGCGCTGGAAGCGTCTTTGCCGTGGTGCTGGTTTTGATTGCCGTTTTCACGATTTGCGCCACCCGTATGTCAAGCACACGACAAAAATTTTTAGTTTGCACTTGAATTTTC